>DAOVOU010000003.1 GCA_030629475.1 Desulfobacterales bacterium
GATCCAAACACAGAAGTTATACGTTTTTGACCACTATTCCACTATTCCAACATTCCATTATTCCATGTGAAAGGCACAAACTGGCTGCCACTAAAAGCTTTGTACTTTCAATGACTTGTACAATTTCCGAGACGTTAATTACCGATTTCGGGGATATCGATCATCAAGAGTCCAGCATGGAGTATCCAGTATCAAGCATCGTGGTACTCGCAGTCCGTATTATATAGGATATGATTTCAATAAGTTGGAAAAGTTCCGAGACATTTGATCATGGTCATAGTAAAATCAGCAGGTGTTACCGACGTAGGTAGAAAGAGGAAGGGCAACGAAGATGCCCTACTCCTCGATGATGATCTGCGGCTTTATGTGGTGGCCGACGGCATGGGGGGACACCAGGCCGGGGAGGTGGCCAGCTCGCTGGTAGTGGAGACCATTCGGGACTACATGAAGAGGTTCAAAGAGGACGGCGATATGGAGGCGCTGGCCGACTACCACGAGATCTTTTCCAAGGAGGCCAACCGGCTACTTTCCTGCATCCACATGGCCAACCAGGGGGTCCACCAGGCTTCCTACAGCAAGGAGATGTATCGTGGAATGGGCTCCACCGTGTCGGCGGTCTATTTCTCTCACGAGACCCTCATGGCGGCCAACGTGGGCGACAGCCCAATCTACCTGGTGCATGACGGAAGCATAGATCTCCTGTCCGTGCCCCACACCGTGATGGCCGAGCAAACGGCTCTCGACCCCGAGGGGGCCAAACGGCTGGGGGGACAGTTCAGACACATGCTCACCCGGGCCATGGGGATTGAGGAAACGGTAGAGGCTGATATCTGCGAGATTGAGTGCTTCAGGGGCGATATCCTGGTCATCAGTTCTGACGGCTTAAGCGATAAGGTCTCTCCGGAGGAGATCCTCGGTGTAGTGAATAAAGAACGGCCCGATAGGGCTTGCCGTTTGCTTGTGGATCTGGCCAACGAACGCGGGGGGGATGACAACGTAACCATTATTGTGCTAAAGATACAAAAGGTTAGGCATGAAAAAGGTGGGATCATCGGACTGATCTCGCGGATCGGACAAGGATTATCCAACTTCCCTTTGAAAAAAGAACTTAGTTCGCTTCGCTCACAATTGGCCCGCCCTGGCGCGACAGAAGTTGGATAATGCCTCTGAAAGAAAAACCCGGTCTGGGCCAGGGAATAATGGAATCTTGGAATACTGGAATATTGGGTTAAGAGGAATGAAAACAATTAAAAAATGATTCCCTTCAGCTTTATCTCCAACATTCCATTATTCCAACATTCCATTATTCCATTCTGGTAACACAGAAAAGTACCAGTCAAAGATATATGATTACAACAAGTTGTAGAATTTCCGAGACGTCACATTTAGATAAGGAGAGGTCCTGCGATGCCGACTCTGATGCTTAGGTTCAAGGAAAAAACCGTTGGGAAGTATCACCTTAGGAAGGGAGAGGCCCTCACAATCGGCCGGATGGAGAACAACGATGTGGTAATCGAGAACCTTGCCGTGTCTGGGCGCCATGCGAAGATAGACTCGGTGGATGACGGGTTTTTGCTGACTGATCTGAAAAGTAAAAACGGTTCCTTTGTGAACAAACAACTCGTTTCTTCTCACTGGCTCAAACACGGGGACGCCATAGACATCGGCAAGCATACCCTCGTTTTTGCCTACGAGGAGGGGGAGCCCCGGCCCGATGACGCTCCGGCGGTCGGGATGGACCAGACCATGGTAATGGATACGGCAAAGCACAGGGAGATGATGGCCAAGAGCCCTGCCAAGATGGAGCCTCAGATGCCCGAAAAGGAGGAACCCATCGGTGTTTTGTCCTTTCTATCAGGCGGCGAGGGAGAAGTGGAGCTTTCCAAGAAGCTGGCCAGAATCGGAAAAAAGCCCTCCTCCGACATTGTGGTGCGCGGTTTGATGGTGGGCCAGACCGCAGCCGCCATCAGCAAGAGACCCAATGGCTATTACTTAAGCTACGTGGAGGGGATTTCCAAACCAAAGGTCAACGGTGAGACTGTGAAAAAGTCGGTCATGCTAAAAGAGTTTGATGTCATTGAGATAGGCTCAGTCAAGATGCAGTTTGTCTATAAGTGACAAGTAGTAAAGCCCGCGGCCCTGAAGAGCGGGGGGCACTTTGCGGGCCTCCGGCCTCTCCGGGCTGTGGGCTCTATGAGCCGGAAGCCGCAGGGCTTACGCGCCCGTTCAGAAATTGGGCAAAAGGGGATAAGGTTTTGTTTAAAGGCAGAAAGATAACAAAGCTGCTTGCAAAATACGCTGAAGCAGAAACGAATAAAGATGAGTTACGAATAGTTTCGGAACTTGAGCGGTTCGGGAAGCCTGCCGTCCGGCATACAATCGAAGCCTTCCGGGAAAGAAAGCTTATTCCAGAGAAAGCACGATTGCTTCTCGGAAAGCTATGTGACGACTCCTGCGTCGAAGAGATAGTACCCCTTATAGGCGAATCTTACGATGAGGTACGCAGGGTTGCTAAAGAGATGATTTCTAAACGTTGGAGGAAACCTTGCTTGCCGCTTCTGATCGAATACCTTAAAAGCCCGGACTTTTATTCAAGGGCTAACGCCACAGAGCTTTTAGCCACATTTAAGGACCAGTCCTGCGTACCCGTATTGGTTTCTATGTTTAACAGCGCTGATCCGGAGATGAAAAGGAACATAATCAGGATATTGACCGAAACGGGCGGCCAGGTGGCTAAAAAACTAATAATAAGCGCTCTTAGCGACGAATCCTGGCAGGTACGTTTATCAGCAGTGAAAAGTCTTGGAAAAATGAAGGCCCCTGAAAGCGTGGACCCTCTGATCGAAAGGCTCACGGAAAAGGATCCTCAAATGAAAAAGTTAGCATTGGACGCTTTAGGGGCCATAGGCGACAAGCGAGCGGGCCGCCCAATGATGGAACTCCTGAAAGACGATGACTTGTTAATTCGCCAGAAAGCCACCGATAATATTATAGAAATAGCTGACTCCGACATTGTCCCAGACATGATTGGTCTAATGAGGGATAAGGACGTCAACGTCAAGCGCTGTGCCGCTGAGGTCTTAAACAACCTGAAGGACCCGAGGACTGGCGATGTACTCATCAAGGCCATCAAAGATTCTGACTGGTGGGTGCGCCAGATCGCTACCGACTCCCTGGCGCAATTAAAAGGGGACAACATAGTCAAGGCTTTCATTGCCATGACCCGTGATCCAGATGAAAGCATACGTAGGTGCGCCGTGGAATTCTTCAACAAAGTTATCCATAAATCCGCATTGGAACCGCTTATCGAACTGTTAAAGGATCAGGACTGGTGGGTGAGGGAAAAAGCGGTGACGGCTCTTGGCCAACTAAAGGACCAACGAGCGATTGCTCCCCTGACTGAAATGATAGGTGACGCAGAAGTTAAGTGGGTGGTTCCTGGTGCGCTTGCTGAAATAGGCGGGGATGAAGTCCTTGAACCACTTAAGGAATTTCTCTTCGACGACCAAAAAGGGGTACGAATAGAGACCATAAAGGCCTTTGGAAAATTAAAAGCAACGGACGCTGTTTCGGATTTGAAAGAATGCCTCAAAGACAACGACGAAGACGTAAGGTCCGAAGCCGTTAGCACGCTTAAGCAACTTACCGGAAAAGTCTTTAAACCCGAAGAGGAACCAACGCCTCAAGAGGTTTTACAGGCGGCCGTGCCAAGAGGAATCGCTGCCCAGGGGGCGATCTTGACTGAGGCCATACTCGTTGTCGATCTGTGTAGGTCTACGGAAATAGCCGCCAGATACGGAGACAGTTTTGCCCTGGACCTCACCAGGATTCTGACTGAAACGGTAACGCCAATTGCACGGAGAGAGAAGTTTCAGTTCATGAAAAGCACAGGCGACGGTTTCCTGATCACATTTGTCAAGGTATACAATTCCATACGGTTCGCACTGGAGGTTTTCAAACAGATAAGTAAACACAATGAAAAAGTGGACAAAGCCGCCAGGATCGACTTGAACTTTGCCATCAATTTAGGCGAAACCAGGATTGATGCGAAAGGAGACCGCTTGGGCGTGGCTACAAATATGACCTTCAGGGTAGAAGGGGTTAGGCCTGAAGGACTCATTCCCATTGAGAACGGAATGGCAAAAGAAGACATGCCCGTTGTCAACCGGATCTTGGTAACCGAAAACGTGGAGAAAGAAATTAAGGACATGGAGGGGATAAAGACCAGGATAGTCGGGCTTTTTGAACTAAAAGGAATAACAGGGCTTCACAAGGTTTACAAATTGACTTCTGTTGAATAAATCAAAGCTGGGAAGCTGATCCGAGGATTTTTAGATGGATGCATGTCAAGCCAGTTTTTGAAGCAGAAGACGAACTAAAAAACATAAGTCCAAGACAGCATCAAGCCATGCCCGGCGGAGACCACCGGTCTCCAAAAAACAGAGGCAATTCTGCAGCACAGATCGGCCCCACTGTTACCTTCCAGCCCGTCGATTCCTTTAGCTCATCACGCATGACCGAGGCCAGGCCAGGGATGACGATTTCCTGGTGAGAAACCCTTTCAAGAATGCCTGATTTGACAACCTCTTTGCTGATCACCTCAGCCGTCAGGCTGTTAAGTATCACGGCCATATCTACTGTATCGCCCCTCGTATCTGTAAACAGCAGAAAGAACGGGCTCTTCGTCGTACCCAGAATCGAAGTGATCACATCCTGAGTATGAATGTTGTTTCCCGAGATCAGGATGGGAGCATCGTCTGGTGGAGTATTGATTTCCACCAATCCGGTGGGGCCTGGACGGGGTACCGTCAGGCAGGGGAACTCTGGCAGGAGATTGTCAGCATTTAGGGCAACCTGAAAAGGGTAATAGAGGCTTTCGGGGAGATGAGGACAGTCCGCGGGCTTTTTCCGGCCTTGCTTTAACTCCTGGACGAATTCCTGGCAGGTCTTATCCCCACACTCTGCACAATCGGTTTGGGGGAGGTATCTCAAAAAATCAATCCTATCCAGATAAGTGTCAGCAAGGAGCATCATAGTATTTCGGAATGCGGAATGCGGAATGCGGATTTAAAAGAAGGTGAAACAGGCGAACGGTTAACGAGCAACCAGTATGCCTGATTTCGGATTTGCGGCTGACGCCTTGAGAACAGTACGGATTGCGGAATTATAAGGAAAAGGTAAAAAAATCCGCATTCCGCATTCCGCATTCGATTCATCGGGCATAGCCTATCTTATGGCCTAATAATCATTAGGAAAAATGGAGGTTCCTATACTATCAAGATACGCCTTGGCATCTCCAACAGTATAGAGAGACCCGGTGATGCATACAGCATCTGAGGCACTTGCCTCTTCAAGGGCAAGGGATATGGCATCAGCCAATTTCGGTATGACGACCAGGTCCTGTTTAAGAGGACGCACAAATGATGCCAATTCGTGGGGATCGGCAGCACGCTCATACTGGGGCCTGGTGAGAATCATGCGGTCGGCAACACCAGCAAGCTCTCGTAGCATGGGCTTCCATGCCTTATCCTCTAAGATGCCCACCACCATGGTCAACCGACGGAAGGCATTTGAATTTTCCAGGAACTTCTTGAGCGTCCTTACCGCAGACGGGTTGTGTGCACCATCCAGAAGGATGAACGGCTTCCTTGAGAGAACCTCAAGACGTCCAGGCCAACGCGTCGAGGCAAGGCCGGCATAGATGGCTTTATCCGTGAGGTGAAGGCCTTTTTCCAACAGGAGTTCCAGGGCTCCCAAGGCCAGTGCAGCATTGGTGATCTGGTGGTCCCCGATCAGTCCAATCTTGACCCGGGGCCACCGGCGATTAATGCCCAGATAGGTGAAAGTCCCTTCATTATCTTTACGAATCCGGATCCCCTTCCCGAGCCTGTACAGGGGCACTTCCTTTTTTGCGGCTACCTGCTTGAGAACCCACAGTGCGCTTTTCTGGCGAGTTCCTGTGACAACGCCAGCGCCCCTCTTGATTATGCCTGCCTTCTCGTGAGCGATTTTGGCCAGGGTGTTGCCGAGATATTCCTGATGTTCCATGCTGATATTGGAAATGATGCTGACCTCGGGATGCACAACGTTCGTTGCATCATACCGGCCGCCCATACCTGTTTCAAGGACAGCCCAATCAACCCCTTCTGAGGCAAAGTGGTAAAGGGCCATAGCAGTGGCACACTCGAAGAAGGTCGGGGGCTCCGCCTGAGAGTATATCCGCTGAACCGCTTCTGCAACTTGTGCCATATCTTTATCCGATATAGGGCATCCATTGATCTGTATTCGTTCATTGAAACGAACAAGATGGGGAGAGGTGTAAAGGCCCACCTTATATCCTCCGTGTGCAAGGACGGAAGAGAGGAAGGCAGCAATCGATCCCTTGCCGTTGGTCCCTGCAATGTGGATGGACGAAAAACGATCCTGAGGATTTCCAAGACCCCTTAGCAGGCGGGAAATTGTGGCCAGCCCGAGCTTGATCCCAAAGCGTCTGAGGCGATAAAGGGCGGACAGGTGATTGTCAATGGAAGGGATCATGCCATAATAAGAATGCGGATTTCGGAATGCGGAATGCGGAGTTGAAATCCAATATCCGGTATGAAATAGTCATTTTCCAATATACAATGTCAAATATCCAATATGAAATATGAAATTCAGTGTTGATGCCTTCGCAAAAAGTCATCACATCGACGGCAAAGTAAAAAGTTCATATGCAAGGCGTGCGAATCTTGAGGAATGAGGCGTACTTATGGTACGTCGCAATGACGAAAGATGAAGCACAACGCCGCAGATGGACTTTTTACGAAGCCGTCAGTGCTTAAAGCTCCTCTGGCCGGTATATACCATGGTCGCACCGGCCTCATTGCACGCCTCTATGGACTGGTAGTCGTTTAGGGAGCCACCGGGGTGGATCACGGTGGAGATCCCTTCACGGAGGCCTACATCCACGCCATCCCGGAATGGGAAAAAGGCGTCGCTCACCATGGCAGCCCCGATCAAGCCGCCCTTTTCTTGGGCCACCCTGTTGTCGATCTCTTTTTTCTTTTCCTCATCCGCAAGCTCATTGTACGGAATGTTTAGCTCCTCAAAGCAATAGCGGTCTGCAAGCTTCCGGTATGCCTTGTCCCTGGCAATTTCCGCCACGCCCACACGGTCCTGTTCACCGGTTCCGATTCCCACGGTCACCTCGTTTTTGACATATATTACCGAGTTGGATGTGATCCCGGACTCCACCAGCCAGCCGAACAGCATGTCAGCATATTCCTGGTCGGTCGGTTCCCGCTTGATGCGGTAAGTCTTGCCCTTATAATCACATTCGGCCAGCTTGAGGTCCTCTTTGGTACGAGCCTGCGGCACAAAAGACCATTGGGCTATGATGCCACCGTCAATCAAGCTCTTGAACTCTACAAAGCGTTCGCCTACAAAGGTCTGCAAGCGGCCAATATTCGCAATTCTGATGACCCGTAGGTTTTTGGTTGCGGCAAAGACATCCATGACCCCATCTTCAAAATCCGGGGCCACTACCACCTCGGCGTATTGCTTGGTGATGGCCTCGGCCGTGGCCTTGTCTACCGGACAGTTCAGGGCAATACAGCCACCAAAAGCTGCCACACGGTCGGCAATGTTGGCTTTGATGTATGCCTCCGCAAGGGAATCGGCTCTGGCAACCCCACAGGGATTGTTGTGCTTGACAATGACGATGGTCGGCTTGTCCGTGAAGTACCTCAAGATGTTCATGGAATTGTCTGCGTCGGTCAAGTTGGTCTTTCCGGGATGCTTTCCTGATTGCAACAATTCGATATCAGAGGCCAGATATCGGCCAGGCTGAATGGTTTGGCTTTCGCCCAGGACCAGATTGCCATTGACCAACTTGTAAAGAGCAGCCTCCTGACCAGGGTTCTCCCCGTACCTCAGGCCTTTTTGGACATCATCGACTACCCACACCACCTTTTCGTAGAAAAGGGTTTGGCGCTTGACATCATCCACAAACGATATCTCCATCTTTGGAGGAAAGTGGTCATCCATAATGGTTCTGTACATTTTCTTGAGATCTTGAGCCATTGTATTAATCCTCCATAACTTGATAACAGGTTTGTACGTTCCCAAAAGATTCTTTTGCCAGAAAATCTGCAATATGGCGGTCATATACGGCGGTGTGTTCAAAGGCCTTTTTGGCCAGCTCGTATCGAAGTTCGAGAGAGATCTTGCCGCTGTTTGCCCTCATGTCAGAAATGATCTTCGGATAATCGACAGGGTCCACAACCGCTCCAACCCGAATGAAATTCTTTGCCGAAGCCCTTATCATACAGGGGCCGCCAATGTCGATATTCCCCCTTGCCTGTTCCACAGTAACGCCCTCTTTGGATATGGTTTCCTTAAAGGGATAAAGGTTAACCACAACCATATCTATGGGAAGTGCCCCTGTCCTCTCAAGGTCCTGCTGGTGGGCATCATTATATGTCTCTGTGAGCAGACCAAGGTAAATCTTAAAATCGAGCGTCTTGACCAGCCCTCCCTGGGTTTCCGGCTGTCCGGTATAATCAGAGACAGGGGTTAGACACGAAGAAGCCCGATCAGCGAGGATCTGGTTGATCCTGCTATATGTTCCACCTGTCGAAAATAGCCGTATCTCCGGGTTGATGTCCAGCAGTGATGGTATAAAGCTTTCCAGACCGCTTTTGTTGGACACACTGACAAGGACATGCCTGACCTTGACGAACCCGTCAATCTTTTCAACGATATTGATTGCCATGACGCCTCCTTTGCATTGCGGAATGCGGAAGGTTATATGAAACATGGTGAAACGAAACCATAGTCCTCAATTCCGGCTTGTCCGGGTTACGGAATTTGGGTATACTTTTCACAAAACCGATTGCATCGTCAAGCTGTTTTTGCGTCCAATTTACTGGTTGACTTCCAATTTCAATTCCGCATTCCGCATTCCGCATTGATTCACAATGATCCCCTATTGACAAAGCAGGGCTATGCATTATGTTAAAAGATTACTTTATCTTTGCAGTAAGCCTATGATTGAAGTTGATCACCTGACCAAGTATTTTGGCCCTGTTCCAGCCGTTCTGGACGTGTCCTTTCGAGTAGAAAAGGGGGAGATCGTTGGATTTCTCGGGCCTAATGGTGCTGGCAAGACCACAACGATTCGAATGCTCAATGGATTTTTCCCGCCCACATCCGGCTCTGCGTGTATCGACGGCCTGGACGTATTTGACCGCTCCCTGGATATTCGGAAGCGGCTCGGATACCTCCCCGAACACGTTCCCCTGTACAAGGAGATGAGAACCGAGGCCTATCTCGGGTTCGTAGCCGAAGTCAAAGGCGTGCCGGCGAGGCAGCGCCAAAGCGAGGTGGACCGGGTCATAGACCAGTGCGGGCTGCAATCCGTACGCAAGAAGTTTCTGGGCAACCTATCCAAGGGATTTCAACAAAGGGTTGGTATTGCCCAGGCGATTTTGAATGATCCTGACGTTCTGATCCTGGATGAGCCCACGATCGGCCTTGACCCCAAACAAATCATAGAGATCCGGGAGTTGATAAAGAGTTTTGCAGGATACAAGACCGTCATCCTGAGCAGTCACATCCTTCCCGAGGTGAGCATGATCTGTCAAAGGGTTGTGATCATCAATGAGGGACGGATCGTAGCTGAAGACACCCCGGAACGACTGACTGGCAAGGATAAGAGAAAGGTCGCTCTGGAGGTAAAGGGCCCTGAGGCCGAGGTCCTGGCAAGGCTTCGTACTGTGCCAGGCGTTGTCGCAGCTTCTGCCGAGGCCCGGCCTACAGACCACGCAGGCCGTTACGTGGTGGAGATGGGGCAGGGCGAGGATGTTCGAGATGCGATAGCTCAATCGATTGTGGCTGCAGGATGGTCGCTCCTTGAAATCCACACGCTCCGTCCAAGCCTGGAAGATGTTTTTATCCGTCTTGTAACCGAGGAGCAAGGCAGGGGATGAGAAGTTTTTATGCCATTTTGAAGCGGGAATTATACGTCTATTTTTCATCCCCCATTGCTTATGTGGTGGTGACTATTTTTCTCCTTCTTTCGGGTTGGTTTTTTTACAGTGCCTTTGCCTATTTCAGCATGATCAGCGTGCAGGCCACGAGGATGCCAGGGGCTGGGGGGATCAATGTGACAGAGATGGTGTTGCATCCCACATTCGGTAACATGAGTGTCATCATGCTCTTGATGATGCCCCTTTTGACCATGCGTCTTTTTGCCGAAGAGAAGAAGGCGGGTACTCTTGAATTGATGCTGAGCTATCCGGTCCGTGAGACCGAGTTGCTGTTTGGAAAGTTTACCGCATGTATGGTGATCTTTTTGATCATGCTTGCCCTGACCTGGCTCTATCCATTCCTTTTGTGGTTGTATGCCGAGCCTGACATCGGTCCTGTCGTCACGGGTTATCTGGGGCTTTTTTTGATGGGGACCGCCTTTATCGCCCTTGGGCTTATGGTATCTTCTGTTACAGAAAACCAGATTGTGGCTGCAGCTATTTCCTTTGGGGCGATCCTGATGTTCTGGCTTATTGGCTGGGCTGAGACCTTTGCGGGACCTTCTCTGGGGAAGGTCCTTTCCCATATTTCGCTGCTTGAACATTTTGAAAGTTTTTCAAAGGGTGTGATCGATACCCGGGACATTATTTATTATGTCAACTTTAACATCTTGTTCCTCTTTATGACCATGCGATCCCTGGAGTCGAAAAGATGGCGCGGATAGAGCAAGCAAAATTGTTCCCCGGCCTGGGATATGCAGGGTTCATTATCATCCTGGCCACGGCCATAGCCTACGGCATGATACCTGCCGCGCAACGGTATACCTGGGTCGGATGGATCGTTGGTCTTCTGTGTCTGGTTGCTTATGTGGTTGGCAGTTTTGCCACCATCCGAGACTATTTCAAGAGGCGATCAACCCGGCATGGGGCCAGTGCCCTCATTCTGGTTTTACTTGTGTTGGGCATTCTGGTCATTGTGGAAGCCATTTCCGCCAGGCACAGTGCGCGATTCGACCTGACAGCCGGCAAGAGATTCACCCTTTCAGAACAGACACTAAAAGTACTAAAGAACCTGGAAAAGCCGGTCCGCGTCACAGCCTTCTACCAGGAGGCGCCACCTGAGGCCGAAGGGGCCAGGGGCCTCCTTGACCAGTACGCTTATGCCTCCCGGAGGTTCTCCTTTGAGTTTGTGGATCCTGATCGGTTCCCGGGAAAGGCGAGACGTTACAAGATCACTGCTTACGGCACCCTGGTGCTGGAGACAGATACCCGGGAGGAGAAGATAACCCTGGCCACCGAGCAAGAGCTGACAAACGTCCTGTTGCGAGTAACGCGAAAAGGGGAAAAGGTCATTTATTTCATGACCGGACACAATGAAAAATCGACCGAGGACTATGGGAAGGACGGTTACACCGGAGTAAAGAAGGCCATAGAGGACCAAAACTATGTGGTGCGAGACCTTCTTCTGATGCGAGCCGAGGAGGTACCGGCAGACGCCTCTGTACTCATCATTGCAGGACCCAAGAAAGCCTTTTTCCATGAAGAAATTTCCACCCTGAAGCGCTTCATTGATCAGGCGGGGCATGTCTTGATCCTCATCGATCCGGAAACCGATACCGGCCTGAAAGGGTTTTTGAAATCGTGGGGCATTGAGGTGGGCCAGGACGTGATTGTGGATAAGCTGAGTAGGCTCTTTGGAGCCGATTATCTGACCCCCATTGTCTCCCAGTATGCTGGTTACCACCCCATCACCGAGAATTTCAATACAGCATCTTTTTTTCCTTTTGCCAGGTCGATCAGGGTGGCCGAGGAAGTGCCTCCGAACGTGGAAAACACAGAGTTGGTCCGGACAGGGCCAAGTAGTTGGGCTGAGACGGATCTTGTAATGCTCAAGAAAGGCGAGGCCTCCTTTGACCGCCAGAGGGATACCATGGGACCCATTCCGGTGGCCGTGGTCTCGACCATCAAGCACGAAACCAAGGAAGCAGAAGGGGAGGGTTTGGCCTCCGGCCCGGAGGGGTCCACGCCCCGGAGGGGAGGGGGTGAAGACAAGGCGGAAGAGTCTGATGACAAAAAGGATGCTCCAAGGCCAGCGAGAATTGTCGTGTTTGGAGATTCCGACTTTGCCGGCAATGCCTATGTGAACTTATCCGGTAACCGGGATCTTTTCATGAACGCCCTGAGCTGGTTGGCCGAAGAAGAGGATCTCATTGCCATTCGCCCGAAAAAGCGAGAAGGCCAACCTGTGGTCCTCTCATATACTCAGGGCCGGGTCATATTCTGGGCTTCAGTGGTGCTGCTACCCGGAGCAGTGCTGGTCTTTGGTATTGTCGTTTTGCGCCTTAGAAGAATCGCCAGATGAATGGAAAAAAAATAGCCTTTTTTTCGACTATTCTGCTCCTGCTGGTGGGTTTCTATTATTTCTATGAGGTCCGCTATACAGGAAAACAGAAAGAAAGGGCTGCCTCATCCAGGAAGGTTTTGAAGATCAAAGACGAGAACATTGAATGTGTGCGCATTAAGAAGCCCAAGGAGACGGTAGTGCTCGAAAAAAGGGACAACGAGTGGTTTTTGGCAGGACCGGTCAAGGCCCTGGCTGATACGTGGGCGGTTGACCATATCATCAATACACTGGCAAACGGAACCTGGGAGCGAGAAGTCAGCCCGCTTCCCAGGGATCTGGCCGACTTTGGTCTTGTCGATCCTGAGATAGAGGTAGCGCTTTCCGGCAAAGGGCTCTCTGAGCCCTGCAAGGTCCTGATAGGGGCAGAAAATCCCACCGGAAATATGCGGTACGTCAGGGTGGATCAGGAGGAAAGAGTGCTCCTCGTATATGCTCGCTTCAAAGACGCTTTGGACAAGAGCCCTGATGATCTCCGTGACAAGCATATTCTTCGATTTGAGGAAGACGAGGCTTTCAAGATCGTGTGGCGTGCTGATGAGAAGACCTTTGTGGCTGAGAAGAAAGAGAATAAATGGGTGCTGGTCGAGCCTGCTGGTGAAGAGATCACGGAGAGTGAAATCAAGAGCCTTGTTTGGCGACTGGAAGGCCTGAAGTTCAAAAAAATATATGAAAAACCAGAGCATCCCCTTTCATATTACAGCCTGGACAAACCGTATGGCATGATTAAACTTATGGATCAGGAGAAGCAGTTTATTGGGGACCTGGGCTTCGGGATGAGAAAAGAGCCCACGGTTTCTTACTATGCAAAGGCTGAGGGGAGCAACACGGTCTATGAGCTTTCTTACGACTTTGTGAAGGATCTTCCAGAGCCCGAGAAACAAAAAAAATAAGCAAACGATGACGAATAGACGAAACTACTACGAGATCCTCGGTGTTAACCACAATGCGGGTGAAGATGAAATCAAGGCAAAGTACCGAAAGCTCGCCTTGAAGTACCACCCGGACCGAAACCAGGGTAATAAAGAGGCGGAAGAGAAATTCAAGGAAGCTGCTGAGGCTTATGAGGTACTTAGGGATTCCCAGAAAAGAAACATTTATGACAACTATGGGCATCAGGGTCTTCAAGGGACAGGCTTTTCCGGGTTCCGTGGATTCGAAGATATATTCTCAAGCTTCAGCGACATCTTTGATAACTTCTTTGGCTTCGGGGGCGGCATGCGCTCCAGGACAGCAGCACGCCGGGGGGTGGATCTTAGATATGACATGAGCATCAGCTTTATCGATGCTGCCTTTGGTACGGATACCGAGATCGAAATTGAAAGACTCCAAAGCTGTCCCACCTGCCAGGGTACGGGATGCGAACCCGGAACCTATCTGGAGGTCTGCCGGCAGTGCGGCGGAACAGGGCAGATCAGCCGAAGCCAGGGTTTTTTCAGTATCAGGACCACGTGTCCGCTTTGTCGTGGCGAGGGTCGGAGTATAACCCACCCCTGTCCTGATTGCCGCGGGACAGGGCAAGTTGAGCGTAGACAGAAGGTTTCTGTGAAGATACCCGCTGGAGTCGATACTGGTACAAGGTTGCGACTTTCCGGTGAAGGGGAAAGCGGTAACCGGGGCGGGCCACCCGGAGACCTGTATGTATTCATCAATGTGAAGCCCCATAACTTCTTCAAGCGCAACAACAATGATATCATCTGCCAGGTTCCTATCTCCTTTGTCCAGGCAGCGCTTGGTGCTGATATCGATGTGCCAACCCTGACAGGAGAAAAGAAGCTCCACATCCCCAAGGGGAGCCAGCCGGGCGATGTCTTTCGGTTCAAGGGCGAAGGAATCCCCTCTCTAAGGGGCTATGGACGGGGGGATCAGATTATGCAGGTGCTGGTAAAGACGCCTACCGGTCTCACCAAGAAACAGGAAGCCCTCCTGAAAGAGTTTGCCGAATTGGAGTTCTCCAAGCTATCCACGAAGATCAAGAAGATGTTTAAACATTGAAGTGGGAACAACTGGCTTCGCCCCCGATTGGAATATTGGAATATTGGAATATTGGAATACTGGAATGACGGGTTTAGAGGAAGAAAAAAAGATTAAATATGATTTATTCCGCTTTTATCACCCAATATTCCATTATTCCACCATTCCATCATTCCACGTGGATGGCACAAATAAGCCGTCACTAAAACCTCCTTGATTTCATTAAGTTGTAGAAATTCCGAAACGAAAAGTTAGAATGTCTCCGTCCTGAACTACGTAGGTCTTTCCCTCCAGACGAGCCTTGCCATCTTTTTTGGCCTGCTGGTATGTGCCTGCGGCCATCAGGTCGTCATAGGCAAGAACCTCGGCGCGGATAAAGCCCTTCTTCATGTCCGAGTGAATCACCTCAGCCCCTTCCAGGGCCGTGGTCCCCCTGGGGACCATCCAGGAGCGCACCTCCTTGTGGACCACTGTGAAAAATGCAATCAGGCCGAGCACGTTGCACGAATGCTGAATTATCCTGTCCATGGCCGAGCTCTTGATGTGGTATGCGGTTAAGAACTCTACGGCCTCTTCAGGAGATAACTCTGCAAGCTCCATTTCCAGCTTGCCCCGGACCACGAGTGGATTGTAAAGTTCAGGTGGTTCCTCCCATGGGGGAGGGCTTTCGTCTTCATCGTCATTATTGAAAAGGACAAGAACCGGTTTGGCCGAAAGGAGGGTATACCCCTTCAACAGGTGAGCAGTAGCCAGTTCAGGATCATCCCGCAAGGGCGTCTGGGCTTCAAGCATGCGGAGGCAGGCCTCGAGCAGACGGCGCTCCTCAGCGCTTATTTTCTTGCCCCGTTTTTTGTCAAGATCGAGACGTTCGATCCGCTTTTCAACCACTACAAGATCGGCAAAGATCATGTCGGTTTCAAGGTTGATGAAATCGTCTCGAGGGTGTGGCGCCTCTCCGCCTCGTTGGTGAAAGTTTCGCACCACGTGAATCAGTGCATCACAGGGGCGGACTTCATTCCAAAAGCTCTCATCACTCTGCCCATCCTGGCTGTAAGCCTTTGTGCCATATGGAAGTAGGTATTCGACCCGGGCATAGACAGTCTTGTCGGGTTTGAAGAGCCTGTTCAAGGCATCGACCCTCGGGTCCGGCACTCGCACAATAGCAATGCGATGCCCTTTGTGGGTTCCCTCTTCAGGCTTGCTGCGGGTCAAGGCGTGGAAGATGGTTGATTTACCCGATCCCGGAAGACCTATGATCCCAAGTCTCATGTCTTACAGCTACTTTTCCTTGTGAAGTTACAATATATGATAACATGCTCTTCGTCATATTGCCACCTTACCTTTCGGCTTCTGTACTCTTCCTGTTGGCCCGCGCCCGAAACTTGGACGTAAGTAGGTATTTCAGCCATCAGCGGTCAGCTTGAATGGGAAGTGGGTCAACACTGAAAATAAAGGTTTACTTATAACATGTTTTATTTTTAACTTTAGGCACCTTAGCTCACTTTAGGCACTTTTCCATAATTCCTACAACGGTAGCCGTTGTGGGAGGGGCTTTCAGCCCCGATTGTCGCGGCAGGAATGCCGCTCCCACGAGCAGCGTAACCGACCCGCCTGCCAGCGCCATGCTCGCCGGGCAACTGCAATGCCGGCACACATGGCAATGGCGGGCAAGTAGACCGTAGACGTTAACTCGAAAGGAAACTTATGCCAACATTTACCCATCTTGATGAGGAAGGGCGGGTGCGCATGGTCGATGTATCTGAAAAGGCTGCCACGGCCCGGGAGGCAGTGGCCCAAGGAGTCGTTACCATGCAGCCCGAGACATTTGACTTGATAGGGGACCAAAAGGTAGAAAAGGGAAATGTCCTCGAGGTCGCACGCATCGCAGGCATTATGGCTGCAAAAAGGACCGCAAAACTCATCCCTATGTGTCATCCTCTCTCGATTACTTACGTGAAGGTTGATTTTTTCCCGCAACCTGACACCCACAGCATACGCATAGAGGCGGTTGTGCGGGTGGTCGGCCAGACCGGCGTTGAAATGGAAGCCCTGACAGCCGTGTCGATCGCTGCCTTGACCATCTACGACATGTGCAAGTCATACGATCGTTCTATGGCCATTTCTGATGTGTACCTGCTAAAGAAGTCAGGGGGAAAAAGCGGTACATTTTTAAGGGAATCATTATGAAAGAGGCAACGAATATGACACTCATCGGACGGGTGCGACAGGGACGTATGGTCGTCCACAATCACGGAGGGAGAATAGCGGGGTTGTGACTGACAAGGAATTTTTCAAAGTGACCTCCCTTGGGGCCGTACTCGAACTGACTCGCACCTTTCCATGTGTCAGCGAAGAGGTCCTGCCGTTGGATCAGTGTGTCAGCCGCATTTTATGCCGGGATATCGTCTCCAGCATCGATCTTCCGGAATTCAACCGTGCGACCATGGATGGCTATGCGGTCCAGGCCAGATCTACATTTGGCGTTTCAGAGAGTGTGCCTGCCTTTCTTAATATCGTTGGGACTGTCGAGATGGGGCAGGAGCCCGCGGTTCCGGTAAAGGCCGGGGAAGCAGTTCGGATCGCCACGGGTGGTATGCTCCCGGATGGGGCAGACAGCGTGGTCATGCTCGAACATGCCCAGGCCCTTGATGAGCATACCCTTGAGGTCTTTAAAAGCGCTGCCCCGTTACAGCATGTCATGGAGATCGGTGAAGACTTCCGAAATGGGCAGAAGATCCTCTCAAAGGGGAGCCGCGTACGTCCTCAGGAAATGGGTGTCCTGGCTGCCCTTGGTGAGACCCATGTCCCGGTCTACAGGCAACCCGTTGTAACCATCATTTCCTCTGGCGATGAGATTGTGCCCATCGAACAAACGCCCGGGCTTTGCCAGTTGCGTGATGTAAATGCCTATACCCTGGCCAGTCTTGTCAGGATGTCAGGCGGGGTTTCTCTCTATTTGGGGATTGCCAGGGACAACTTCGCTGACCTGCATAGCCTGTGCAAGAATGCCGTTGGCCAGGCCGACATGGTCTTGATTTCAGGTGGCAGTTCTGTAGGTTCCCGCGATTTTACCTTAGAGGTGATTAAAGGGCTTCCCGATGCTGAGATTCTGGTACACGGTGTTTCAATCAGCCCTGGAAAGCCCACCATTTTGGCCCGCAGCAGGCAAAAGGCCATTTGGGGGCTTCCCGGGCAGGTTGCATCGGCCATGGTCGTTTTCCATGTGATGGTTCGCCCTATGCTTGAATGGATAGCAGGGGTTTCAGAAGACCGGTCAGGCGCAACACATGAGGTCTCTGCCGTGTTAAGCCGGAATCTGGCATCGGTTCAGGGCCGGGACGATTACGTGCGCGTAAGGCTTGTGCGTCGAGAAAACCGGGTCTATGCGGAGCCCATTCTGGGCAAATCCGGCCTGATCTCCACCATGGTGAAAGCAGACGGGCTCGTCAGGATCGACATGAACTCAGAAGGATTGGTTAAGGGAACCCCTGTGAGGGTTATTTTATTTTGAGTACCTGCTTTCTTCTACAGATCCTGATTTTTTGCATTTTTTGTTGACAGCCATGATATATTTTAGTTTATGCTCCAGTCGTTTCTGCTTTCCAGTCACAACAACCCCACGGACAGACTCGTACAATACACAAGAACCATCTACGAAGAGACTTGCAGCAAGAAAAGATAGCCAATACCCCAAGACGGATGAGGGGTCCTCAAGGCAGGGTGGAGTCAAAGGAATATTTCTCCCAACCGGGCTTAGTGCAGCGCTTTTGAGTCCATTTCGGTCAATCAAAACACAACATAGAGGAGGGTAGAATGAGATTTCAGGATATTCAAAAAATGGCGAAAGGCATGGGGATTAACACATACAGGATGAAAAAGATGGATATTATCCACGCTATTCAAAGGAAAGAAAACAACATCGAGTGCTTCGGAACCGACAGGGCTGACCATTGTGAAGAGCAAGGGTGCTTGTGGAGAAGCGACTGTCTATCATTGAAGAAAGACGTAAAAGCGAAATAACTAGAGACCTCGGAAATCCTACATACCACTGAGACTATAGATCTTTTGTAGCAATCTATTTATGCAATTCACAGGGAGTGCTGGAGAACTCCATTACTCCAACACTCCGTGAACGTTTACGTATTTCGATTCATAGAGTCATCTGCCGCCGCCTGGAGGGTCTCGGCAGCTAAGAAGGCGCAATGGACATTATCTTCAGGAAGGCCACCGAGGACATGGAGGATCATTTCACCAGTGACATCTGCAACCCCTTCGGGCCCCTTTCCAATGGCCAATTCACAGGCGACTGAAGCGCACACCGCACTGCAACCGCAGCCGTCTGTGGTAAAAGAGGCGTCTGAGATAACTTCCCCTTCAAAGAGCAGAAAGATCTCCATTGTATCTCCGCAGTTGCCAGTCACACGACCGTATCCTGCGGGACTTTCCATGCGTCCCCTGAATCTTGGATTGCGCCACCGCTCATACACTTTTTCTCCATAGGTTTGAATGACCTCCTGATTTATCTCCTCCTGCAAGCGATCGGCAAACTCATCAAGTGAATGGCTCATCCTGCTTTAATCTCCCCCTTGTCTACGTTCCATGTATTTTTTGACAGAGACCTCAAAGACAACCGTACCGCCACCGGTGATCTCGCACGGGTCAAGGCACTGCACGTAGGCACAATCCGGGTCTGTGCCGGAAAGTCCCAAGTCCTTCGGATGAATTCCCTTGGAAAGGGCCACATAGTATGGCATGAGGCAGGCCAGTGAATGCATGCACACGGCGGTGCTGTGTGCAGTATCCAAGACATAGCCTTTTCTTATGACAATCGTATCGCCTGGCTTATAGACCGGGCAGGTTCCCTTTATCTCTTTGACCTTGACCACAAGATCCACAGGCTGATCCTCCAACCACATAGAATCGCTATGCGATTCTATATCCATATCATAAAAGAGGGATATTGAGGAGGCTTTGATCGAAAAAACCAGGGCGGCCGTGTGGGGTTCCTGAAGAGCTGGTGGGTCACACATAATGTGCAGTTGCCCAGGGGGGACCCACCAAAGTGGATGATTCTCGGGATGAAGCCCGTTGACATCTCACCAAGATTGGTATAGTTCCTCATATAAAATCGTTGCGCGATTTTATATGAGGGAGAAATTATATGCCTGAAAGAAAGGATACCTTGATGGTTCGGGCCAATGTGGAGATGACCGCCGCCTCCC
>DAOVOU010000113.1 GCA_030629475.1 Desulfobacterales bacterium
GTGTTGATAAAGCAATCCCACAGGGACAGACAATAATCAGCATACTCATGGCCCGCTTGAACGAACGGGTGACAATATATGTTATTAAAAAAAGGCTTAAGGAGACAGGGACAACAGTATCGGCAAACTTATCAGCCATCCGCATCGTCTCTGACTCGAGAGCCTCCTCGCTTTCTATCATCTTAATAATCGAACCCATGCGGGTCTCATCACCAGTCTTTTCAACCCTGACCGTGATTTCTCCCATGTCCAGATGGGTACCTGCCACGACTCTGTCGCCAACCTTTTTATAGACCGGAACTGATTCACCTGTCATGGAGGCCTCATCCACCAGCGCATCACCATCTATGACCATTCCGTCGCAGGGGACTCCGTCTCCTATGCGCAGGATAACAAGGTCGCCTTTGACCAGCTCACTGCTTGAAACCTCTTTTTCTCGGCCATTTACGATCTTCCAGACCATCTGCTCTTCACCCGCCAGCATGGCGCGTATTGCCTTGCGCGTTTTTTCCATGGTCTTATCTTCTAAGTATTCGGAAAGGTTGATCAGGTACATCACCGTCAGGGCAGTTGCGCTTTCCCGCATAATAATCGAGGCAAGGGAAGCCATACAAATCAAAAGCTCCATGTTCGGCTTACCCGTTGCCTCAAGCTTCTTGATACCTGTCTTTAAAATAGGATAGCTCAGAAATGCGGTTGTACCCGAAGCAATATTGAAGATTCCCTTATCTATTCTGAATCTCTCTGCTTCCGGCCGGAGCCTCAAGATCCAAACAGCGATCATGACTATCCCGGTCAGGACAAGGACGGGACCGGACACGTGTTCTTCGGCTGGCTCATATCTTTTAACAGAGTCGTCACGCTTGACAGGGGCACGGTGTTCAATGCCTGGCCGGTAGCTCCTGTACGCCTGATCAAGCGCATCATCGAGCTCCTCGAACTGGGGCCGATCAGAAGTTGTAATCACCAGCGAACCGCTTGCGGTCCTTGGTTCGCAGACCGCTACCCAGTCAAGACGCTCCACCTCATCGGCCAAAGATCGCAGAAGGGAAGGGTCATGCTCTTTGGTCTTTATACGCAGTCGATTCTTGATGTTTTGTGCCACATGGTAGGGGATAGACATGAGCTTTCTAAAGTGCCTAAATCATTCAAACGCCCTGGAGAGAAATTTGTTCAAAACCCCCCAGCCAAGGGACGCAATTCCCTGGCGACTCAAGATATCCTCGTGTTCCTCCAGGCCTAATTTCCTTAAAACCCCCTTCAAGGGGGCCACATTGATGCCCGACTCCCTTATCCCATACACTGTTAGAATGAACCGGAGCTGATGAACGAGTTCTATCTTCTCGGCCAGGCCGGGATTTTCGTAACGGATCGCCTCAATTTCCTCCGGCGACGATGGGATTTCCTTTATTTCATAATCATCAAGGGTCGCCTCAGCATCCCTTTCAGCCTCTTTCTTGCTCTCGTCAATAAGACTTTCAAGCAGGTCTGGTTCTATCCTTTCTGTGTCATAGTCTATCTCGAACCTGTTCTTTTTCGGATCAAAACGGAATTCTTCGACCCCCTCAATTTCCCTGAAATGCCTTGCCATCTGGTCCACACTGATGGACTCTTTCTTCACGCTGGTAATATCGAGCTTAAGAACCATCCTTCCATGGTTATGACTAACCACCTCGGCTCTTCTGAAAAGTCTTTTTATTTCAAGATATTCAATCATCTTTCACTCTCAATAGGTCATTTTGAAGGCGCGTCATACAACCTTGCCCCGCCGATGTCAAGAAGACAAATGACAAATCCCCTTACTTGTAACTGCCTTGCAGTATCAACAATCTCGCTTGGCATCACGGTTGCGAGGAACTGATTTTGAGACGGATTTTCAACACTCCATCACTCCAATATTCCGACACTTCGTGACCGATTGCCCATCAGATATGAAGAGGATGCGACTTTCTTTTATATCGGCAGGACATTAACCGGTTCACCCATATCTTTCTCTCTGATCCTGACGCACACAGTACACGGATCGGATTCAACTTTTCCGCACACAGCGCAAACCGGTCTTGAAATGGGTGGGAGTTCTGGCATATCAAAGGCCAACAAACGGGTTGAGTTGAACAAAACGCCCAGAGAGTGGGAGATATGCAAAAAGCCAGCAATAAGCGGGTTAATTAATCCCATGGCGCCCAGGATAACACCTGCCAGATTGGAATAGGTGGCGATGCAATAGTTTTGTTCAATGGTTTTGATTGTTTGCTTGCTCAAGTCCCTGACATACGCTATTTTCCACAACTCACTACTCGCCAGGGCAATATCAGCCGCTTCAATAGCTACATCAGACCCTCCTGCTCCCATGGCAATCCCGACATGTGCTTTTGACATCGCCAATGCGTCATTTACCCCATCCCCTACCATAACGGGCAATTTGCCGTCGCAGGTGAGTTTCTCGATCACTGCTGCTTTCTCTTCAGGGAGAAGATCGGCATGGCAAAAGTCAACCCCAAGCTCCTTTGCCATTTTTTCTGCTACCTTCTGGTGGTCTCCTGTAATGAGATGGACTTCCCTTACCCCGTCATTCCTGAGGTATTTTATGATTCTCCTGGCGCCAGGCCGGACTCTGTTCCTTATACCGATCAGCCCGATCAGGTTACCGTTTCTGGCCACAAAGACAGCGCTATGACCCTCAGCGATCAGGCGATCTGTATCTTTCTGGTACTCCTCTATTCCAACGCCACGCATGAGCATCAAATGTTCGTTACCCACCAGGATCTTGTGGCCGTCTATGCTGGCCTCCATGCCCCGTCCAACAATCACCTGACAGGCTGCATGGCCGGGAATTTCTATTCCCATTTTCTTTGCCCTATCTGTAATCGCCCATGCCAGAGGATGGTGGCTGTGCAGTTCAGCTGAGGCGGCAGCGCCTATCAGCTCATGCTCGGGCATTTCTCTGTTATGAATTAGAATCTGTTCCACCTCGGGTTGCGAGCAGGTGACTGTACCGGTCTTGTCAAAACAAATAACATCCGATTTGCCCACCTCCTCGAGGTAGAGGCCACCCTTGACCAGGATATTTCTTCGAGCTGCATTGGCAATGGCAGCGCTGACCGCTGTGGAAGCAGCAAGGACTGTGGCACAGGGACACGACATGACCAGAAGAACGGTTAAGACACGGTAGATGCTTTGAGTCGCAATCAGGGTTCCCACTGAAACAATTGTACCAAGCCTGGTCAGCCGGGCGGACAAAATGTCTCCCTGATCCATGATGGGAACCCGGGAGGTCAAAGACTCCTCCACCATTTCGAGCACCCGGGCAAGGTATGTCTCAGTTCCCACTTTTTCGGCCCTGATATGGATAGCCCCATCGTATACGACAGTACCGGCAAAGATGTTGCTCCCTGTGCTCCTGTATTCCGGAACAGAGCGGCCGGTAATATGGGCATCATCTATCGTGGCATGGCCTGAAACAATTATCCCGTCCACCGGGATACGTTCTCCGGTATGAACGGCCACAATATCGCCGGCTTTTAGCTCTGAAACAGGAGTAGCCACCTCTATACCGTCAATGACCTGATATGCCTCCTTTTCATGAAGGGACAGGATGTTCCGGATAGCCCGTCTCGACCTTTCTGTAATGAAATCCTTTATCAAAGTGCCTACCCGCATGATAAAGATGATCTCCAGGGCTGTCATAGCCTCGGCCATAAATATAGCAACAATAGCCGTGAAGGCCATAAACTGATGCAAGCTGTATTTCTTTTTCTCAGCAATATCCCGGATAGCATCTCTTAGTATGGGGTAGCCAAAAAAAACGCTTGCCAGCGCCGGAAGACTGAAGACCGTCTGCTTGACAGGGGTTTTTCCGAACACCACCTTGATCAGAAAATAAACCATTATGCAGGCAAGGGCCGACACCTCCAAAAGGTCCCTGAGCAAGGACCTGGACTTGGGCGTATCGCTAGTGCCCGCAGCTCTTACAGAATATTCCCTTTCAAGGTGGTAAGAGGCAGGAAAAATTTCGTCGAGTCTTGCAAGGATCACCTTTTGCGTAACCCTCTTTTCGTCGTACAGAATAACAGCTGAACCCACGATAGGATTGCTCGACACCGCAGCTATGCCTTTCATGTCTTTCAGGGCATCGTTGACGGCTCTGCAATAAGCCGGATTTTTTCTCATCAAAAAACTTTTAATCCGCATTCTGCCGGGGATGGAATGTCTGATTCTGTAATATGATAAAGCCATGTCGCTGTCCCCTATTTTTGGAGTGTTTGCTTACAAGAAAAATATGCCTCGCCGGGGTTCATTGTATGCATGTACTCCCTCGCCAGCCTGTTTGGCACACCATGTATTGCGGCGCAGCTATTGTATAATGATTTTCAATAACATATCTTCTTGGCCATGTCAAGAGTTTCAAGCAGCAAACTTTTCTTTTTAAAGAATATGCTACCTGCCTTACAATAGTGAAAGACTTACGGGTGTAAAACCTATATGCTGCGAAAGGATGAAATCAAAGATCTTACAGCATCAACACAGTGCGCATCTTTGCCTGCTGCCCCGAAATTTTCGAAATACATAGGTGCGAGTTAGATGTTATTGATTTGCACTTGTGGCCTTTTTGGTGCTCATAGCCTCGAAATATTTGCGTATTGACACAAGTTGCATAAATTGCTATGGAAAAAAATAAACATAGGGAGGCACCCATGAAGAGCGAAATAGAGGTGTTTCGAGAGTTTGTTCGGAAAAAGGGCCTTCGATATACCCCTGAGCGAGAGGTCATCATTGAGGAGATCTTTGCCACCCATGAGCACTTCGATGTGGATGAGCTCTATTTGCGCCTGAAAAGTAAGAAAAAAAAGATCTCCAAGCCTTCCATTTACCGCCTCATCCCATATCTGTTGGAATCCGGTCTGATTCAAGAGGCCTATTTTGAAGACGGCCACCTACACTACGAACATATCTATGGCCATGAACACCACTGTCACCTTCGGTGTTTGAACTGCGGAAAGACTATAGAATTTAAAGAGAAGTCTCTGAAGAAGCTGGAAAAGAAACTGGGCGAGAAATACGATTTTGCGATCGAGGGTCACAAATTTGAGGTATTGGGCTACTGCCCGAAGTGCAAGGCCCACATCTGATTATTCTCCATCATTGATAGTGAGTCTCAGTTCTGGCAGAAAAAAACTGATTGGTATACTCATGTCTCAAAGAGATCCTCTTTTTCAAGCTGTTGAATGGGATGGCCGAGGTTGGAAAGTGTTTGCAGGCCTTTTTGAAGGACATCAAAGCTCATACTACCGTCTGGAGACAAATTGGACGCCTCCACGACGATGGGACATTTTCCTCGAGCATACAGATGCAGAAAACGGAGGATTTCCACGGCCCGCGATACATTGAGTTGTCCTGAAATGTTGAGATGTATCGCACCGTTCACCTTTTGGGCATACATTCTGAAGTTGTCTTTCACGTCAATGCCTCCTTTATTCGTAGGCGTTCACAGGTTCAGGGTTCACCGTTCAGGGTTTCGGTGAACCCTGAACTCTGAACCTCTGAACCCGTGAACGGTTACCTTTATTCTTTCCCTGTCACACGATATCAAAAAGCTCCCGGACAATCTGTGTTTCTGAGGTCAGCCTCTCGATTATGGTTGTTTTGCCTGTTTCGGCCTTTTCCCCAAGAAGGAGCATTTTTAGTCCCAACGGCACGATTTCTTTATGGTAACGAATCATTTCGGCCACGATAAATCCGAAATTGGTGATAAGCTGCTCCATGAATTTGGTCATGTTAAAGCTATTTTCTCTTAGCTTTTTCAGTAGATAGGTAACGCATGAACTTAACAGGGCATAACATTGAACCTTAGATAAGCTCTTGAACTGCATCGAGTTGTGGCCATTGAGGATTTCGCTCGCATTCCATTTGGCGTAAAGCTCATAGTATTCGATGAATCTGGTGGTGGCCTCTGTGCCGACGTGGCCCGAGAGAATGGTAAACATAGACTCATCGGTCAGTGATTTGCCAAAAGAGTCCATGGTTATGGAGCCATAGGTCCAAGATCTCGGAGATGGCCAGGCCTCTGATTCTAATGGTTTTCCTATAAGACATTCGGGATAATTTTGAAGGAAGGTGATGATATCGGTCCGGATACCATTTCTAACGGCATAATCTTCCATCCACTGGTCAATGTCAGCATGGATATTTATGAAAAATATACGATTTGCAACAGGGGCAAGGATCTCCTGAAAACCGGCTTTGTCGTTACCCCTGTTGCCTGCCAGAATAATGGCAACATTTTCCGGCAGCTTATGGTCATGGATAGATCTATAGGTCAGAAGCTGAAACATATAGGCCTGAATCTGGCGATTGCAGAGATGGGCATCGTCAAGGAACATAACAATAGGATCTTGATCAGACGCTTGGGCAACCTCCAGATGATCGAAGTTAAAGATTTCCGGCCTCGACCATCGGATAAACTCAGACCCTGTATCTTCTTCCTTTCCAATCTTAGGGAGCCCTGTAATTTGCTCCAGCATAATCGTGGCCATATAAACCACCTTTAAGCCCCAGCCCTTATCCCTGCAAATCTGACGCACCACCTCAGATTTGCCAATACCAGGTGAACCTGACAGCCAGGGTATGGACGTCAAATGTCCGCTTCCATTTGCCTCAAGCTGAAGCATAACGCTTCGGTTTACAAAGCTGGTTATCTGATTCAAGTTCAGGCTCGTTTCCATGTAACCTCCTTGTTATATAGTAATTACTCAGGTTGTCAGGTTCACGGTTCAGGGTTCACGGTTCAGGGTTTTAACCGCTGAACGTTGAACCGCTGAATCTCTGAACCTTACTACTTGAGGCATCATCGTTTTGATATCAGACACTTAGGGCTTTTCAACCGGGAACCGTGAACGTTGAACCGCTCAACCTTGGTACAATCAGTACAGATTGATCACCTTTCCGGTTATTCCCTCAGGCAA
>DAOVOU010000246.1 GCA_030629475.1 Desulfobacterales bacterium
CTGGCGCGACGTGCTTAAATTAATCTACTAAGCTCATAATCCCGGTCTGGGCCAGGGTCTGGGCCAGGGGCTCTTCAACCGGGAACCGTGAACGTTGAACCGCTCAACCCAAGTATTATATCGTGATTATTCATTTTCGTGAAGAGTGTTTTTATGACAACGCCGGGCCCGGTCGCCTCTCCTTTCACCTTTCCACCAACCTCCACAGATCAAGAATGCCTACATTGGCAATAATCCGCTGATCTTCATCGACGACCGGGATTTCTTTGATATTATAATGGATCATTAGGTTGAGAATCTTCTCAAGATCATCATCTCTCTGGGCATATATCACATGTTTGTCCATGATATCAGCCACGTCTTCAGAAGTGATCCGAGTCAACAGAGAGCGGACGCTAAACTGGGGTTTATGTTGGGCAGCAATGACCTCGCGGATCAACGCCCCTAGAGAGAGGGTTCCCTGGAGTCGTCCCTGCTTGTCCAACACGTAAACACTTCGAGGTTGCCGCATGCCGATAATCTTTTCAGTAGCTTCTTTTAAAGTGCAATCGCCTGATATTGTCAAGTAGGGCATGTCTCCAATTTTATCGAGCACTTCACTAATTTTCATAGACCCTCCTCTGCCGTGATGGTTTCACCCACTTTCCCCAACGCGTATTTGACCAAGGGTAGGCCAATCAATTGGCTGATGATTACTGTCCCTACAACCACGTTTACCAGGAAATTTGACACTATGGGCGATGGAAAAACTTCCTTCCCCATAAGCATCAATCCCACAGCCAAATTAGCCTTGGGGAAAAGTGCTAGCCCCATATATTTTTTTACATTTCTGGGGGCTCGGGAAACCCTGGTCCCAATCCACGCACCCAGTTGTTTGCCACCCATGCGGATTACAAGAATGGCTACGGTCAGTAATCCAGCGGCCTTAAGTATTCTCAGATCAATATGCGCTCCGGCCAGGCCAAAAAAAAGGCCGAACAGAGGCTCTTGAATCTGTTCGACCACCAGGAAAAAATCATGATGTCGCCGTTCCAGATTGACAATGACAAAACCCACAACCATGTTGGCCAATAATGGTGAGAGCTTCAGTAAGGAAGCAACTCCACTGGTACCGAAAAGAATGCCTAAAATCACCATTAGCAGCGCTTCTCGCCGGCGTACCGCACGAGCTATAGTTATCAGAAACATCGCTGCGGGAATTCCCAGAAGCAGGGAAAAGATGATTTCCCCCATCGCTTCCCCCAACATTTTGATGCCAAAAACCGCCCCCGGATGAATCAGAATATTAGCAATGGCACTGGCCAGGGCAAAGAAGATGATGGACAGGCCATAACTGATGGCTATGACCCCCAGTAGAGTGGTGGTGAAAGGTCCACGGGCTCTTAGCTCAGAAATTATGGCCAATAACGGGCTGGAAGCCGTAGCTATAGAAAGGGCTCCAATAACCAGAGCCATGGGAAGATATGTTTCTAACAGGCTATACTCCGAACCCTGGAAACCGGTGAGAAATGGCATTGCAGGGAGCAGAAATGCAACCGTTAAAAGGAAGACGCTCCCACCCTGGGAAAGGGTGATCCACAAAACACTTTTCCCTACCCGTTTGAGCCGGTCAAGGACGAGACTGCCACCAATGGAGTAGGCGATGATGCTCAGGGCCATTTCGGTGATGACATAAAGATCGCTGTCAATTAGCTGAGACGACAAGATATTGAAAAAGGAGGGACTGAACAACATACCAGCCACCAGGTAACCGCTGACGCGGGGCAACTTGAACGCGTTAGCCGCGCGTCCTCCCAAGTACCCCAGAATCAGCAACAGCCCTACGGCCAGTAAGGGATGCGTAATCATTGAAAAGCCTCTTCCCCCTTTTTGAGCCATAGCTCCAGTAGGTCCAGGATATCGAGGTCGGCAATGATCCGGCCCTCTTGGTCTACTACGGGCATGTCCTTGACATTCCGTTCGATCATCCTGGTGACCACATCGTGTAACCATTCATGTTCGTGACAAATGCTGAGTCCAGCATCCATCACGTCTTCAGCCTTTTCAGAAGCAAAAAGCTCCACGATATGTTCGGTAATCACCAATGCGTCGCTGACTCTACTCTTCATATAGTAGCGGAAGATGACATCTTTCAAATTATCTAATGAAATCGAACCCTTAACCTTGCCCTCAAAATTTGCCACATAGACAATGCGCCCCCGATGTCTTTTGACCATGGCGTGTAACACTTCTCTAAGGGAGCTTTCTGTGTTTACTACGGGCAATTCCACTCTGTGAGGTAAAGAGTCCAAAAAGTCTTTTACCGTTAATCTCTTCACTGCTGCACCCCTTATTTAGTTCGCTTCGCTCACAATTGGAATACTGGAATGTTGGAATACTGGAATGTTGGGTTAAAAGGAATGAAAACAATTAGAAAATGATTTTTTTTCTGCTTCTCATCCCCAACATTCCATCATTCCACTATTCCATCATTCCATACTGATGGCCCAGAAAAGCGCCACCTAAAGATGAGTGATTACAACGGGTTGTAGAAATTCCGAGACGTCTAGTTACTTAGCTTGGCCCTTTTCCCTTTTCTCTTTTCCGCTTTTCCTTCCCCAGGCATTCTTTTAACTCCTTGAAGGCTCTTTCTCCCCTTTTCTTCCAACCGAGTTGGGCCTGATAAGACTGGTGTGGTCTAAAGGACTGCCTACACTCTTCAAGAGGCGTACCTATGATGTTGATGTTGTTGATGTCCCCTTCCCCCAGTCCATCCTGGCTGCAAAAGTATAGGTAGCCAACGGACTCGGGATCAAATCCCATGAGATAAGCTGCCAATGTGTCAACGGCCACCCCGTCTGTGCCGGCAATGGCAATATGCCAGTCCACTCTGTCTCCGGAGACCGGTCCATTTCCCTCCATGGCCGTAAACCCGTCTAAGACACACAGGTGGGGTGGGATGATGCGGACAAGCTGGTAAAGAAAAAGATGTAGGTCAAGATAGCCTTGGTGCAGTTTGACTTTGTCGCTGCCTGAAATCTTTGTGATACCTACGCGACTTAACCCCTGAAACGAAAATAACGGTTTCATCCAGGAGGGAACAAGCTTCAAGATTTGGTCCGAAACATCCCCCACAAGGTTTAGGAGGTTAAAGCCCATATCTCGAATGAGACTTCCAACAACCATATTCTTAAGACTCAGTGTCACCACAGCCGCATCGTGGGTCTTTGGAATTGTCAGAGAGATCCTGTGGTCACTCTCCAATACTGTCTTTGCTATCCGAAAAGGCCTGGATCTTAGGTCTTGGTCGTACAGGGTAACGATTTGGTAAGCATCTCTGTTCAGATCCCTAAGTTCAACGTCGTCATAAATGTCAGCCAGTTCCATAAAGCCAAAATTTTCGAAGCCCTTAAAGGTGTCAGAGGTTGCAGCACCCTCGGCTATAATCACCGGATGGCCAGTGTGTTGACGGACAAAATCCACAACTGCCCTTGCAGCCTCTCGATGTGTGGCGGCCAACTGGACCTCGGTGGAAACAAAGTTTGGTTTGACCACGTGCCGTGTCCCTGAAACCGCCTCTTTGCCCAGCAGGCCAAGCGCCTGAGCAATATTCTGGTACCGGTCGAGACCCTTAACCAGGGCTACGGTGGAATGAGACATATAAGTAACCCCTTAAAAGAGAATGCATTAATTGATAGGGATTCCTTTTCTGCGAAAGGAAACTATAGGATACAAGGTGCTTGCATGTCAACGGAGATGGTATGGTAATACAGATCTCGGAATTTCCACAGCTTAGGGCTCGTTCAAAAATAACTTCGCAGAATTCGCGCTCAGATTTGGGTTAGATTTGATCGATGTGAACGAGCAAAACCACCCCGGAGGAATATGCTTCGCATTCCACGGGGCAGGCAGGAATCCCGCCAAGGCGGGATTTCGCGGATTTTGCGAATGAGTATCGGCCAAAGGTAGCCTGTGGATCTAAATACAGTATTCAAGAGATGATTGATACTTCACGAATCTGGATTACCGGATGTTTCTGTAAAGGCTTGATGAGCTTCTTCCTGGAATAGGTGTGCGCTGTGAGCGTATCGGGGTGAGAAGTGGAACAGCGTAAATTGCTTGACGTCTGCTTTTCTGGCGAGGGTGCCTGCTTGTTTTGCGGTCAGGTGATATTTGTTGCGTGCGATTTCCAGTTCTGCGTCAAGAAATGCGGCCTCGATGAAAAGGTGGTCGGCATTCCGGGCAAAATCAATGATCTTTTCGGCGTTTTCAGGGCTAAAGAGAACGTCAACAATGTAGGTAATCTTCTGTCCCGGTGAAATACAAGCGATTTGGTTTGCAAGGTCACCGAGACGGAAGGTGAGTTTGCGCTCCTTTC
>DAOVOU010000217.1 GCA_030629475.1 Desulfobacterales bacterium
AAACAGGGATTGGGAAATTCAGGAATTAAGTATTGAGCGTTTTTAAATCCGCAATCCGCAATCCAAAATCCTATGTAAGGGGTAATATGCCAATTTCAACCAGCAATGACATCGTTCAGATGGTTCTCCAGGCAGGACCTATGGTTCGTTTTGTCCTGCTGCTTCTGTTGTTCTTCTCTATAATCTCTTGGGCCATCATTTTCGCCAAATATCGGACTATTAGGAGGGCACGCAAAGAATCAGCCAATTTTCTTGATCTTTTTTGGAATAGCCGTGGCCTTTCTGAGGCCTTTGCGGCCTCAAAGCGTCTCCGGTACAGTCCCATCGCCAGAGTCTTTCGTGTGGCTTTTATTGAGCTCAAAAAGGTGAACAAATCACAATCATCCTCCGCCTCCGGGGGTGATGACGTTACGGACGAAGCATCGCTGAGCCAAAAGATGGTTGCGGTTGACAACATCAAGCGGGCGCTTCGGCGAGCTGTTAACATGGAACTGACCGGACTGGGCAAGGCTCTTTCTTTCTTGGCAACTACTGGAAATACAACACCTTTTATAGGCCTTTTTGGTACTGTGTGGGGGATCATGAACGCCTTTCGCGGAATCGGCCTGAGAGGTTCTGCCAGTTTGGCCGTGGTGGCCCCGGGCATTTCAGAGGCGCTCATTGCCACGGCTGCCGGATTGGCTGCTGCAATACCGGCTGTTGTGGCTTATAATTATTTTACAAACAAGGTTCGTGTTCTGGAATCAGAGATGCACATTTTCTCTGCCGATTTCCTGAACCTGATAGAACGAGACCTGATTACACGTCTCAAAAATTCTACAACCTGTTGAATCTATAAGCTTTTTCGAGGCTTGGATTTTTGTCTCGTGCCGGAATGATGGAATGATGGAATATTGGAATGATGGTTTTTTGACGGAAGTATGTCATTTGTTGACTTCCCTGTCAAGAGGGGTGACAATAGCCCACTATCCCACTTTTCCAGAACCCAATATTCCAGTGTTCCAACATTCCACTATTCCAATTGTGAGCGAAGCGAACTAAATTCACTAAAGGGGAAATAGGCGCGGCTATGCAAGGAAGCAACAGCCATTTCATGTCTGATATAAACGTAACGCCCCTGGTAGATGTGATGTTGGTCCTGCTCATCATTTTTATGGTTACGGCCCCTATGATGATGCAAGGGGTATCTGTATCACTGCCTCAGACTACATCCAAAGCCCTTCCAGCAGAAAAGGACCATCTGATCATCACCGTGGACCGCAGCCAGCAGATCTTTATCAATGATTATAAGGTAGCTATGGAGGCCCTGCAGGCCAAACTGAAAAAGATCTGTGAAGGCCGTCCTGATCAAAAGGTCTACCTCCGCGCTGACAAGACCGTGCCCTACGGGGTCGTCGTCCGCGTCATATCAGAAGTGAAGAACGCTGGTGTGGAAAAGCTGGGGATGGTCACCGAGCCCCTGAAGGAGACCGAGTAACAAGGTACATGGTTGCCCATCCGGAAGTCTTGAAACAGGGCGATTACACAGACCGGGCATGGATTGGTATGGTTGTCCTTTCGATTCTGTGCCATATCCTTTTTTTCTCCGGTGTTCTCTTCCTGCCAGAGTTGCGATCTGCCAAACCGTACATACCTTTTGCGGTAGAGGTGGACCTGGTAAGCCTCGCCCAGGTCGAATCCCAGCCACAAGCAGCCTCCGATCAGGTATCCGTCTCCGCTCAGGCTGAGGTGAAAAGAGCACCTGTTGAACCTGTGAAGCCGGCTGAACAGCCGAAGCCTCCAGAGCCAGCAAAGGAGTTGGAATCGGTGAAGCCAAAGGAAAAGCCGGTGCAGGCTGTGGAGACAAGACCTGAGGAGGTTACTGACAAACGAGTATCCCTGGCCCCAAGACCGTTGCGAGTTAAAAGATCGCTCAAGCAAAAGACCTACAATGCGTCCAGGGTTATCAGGAGTGCAATTGCAAGAATCGAGAAGGAGGCCCCTGAATCAAGGCCTCGTCCCGTGCTTCAGGCCATTGATAAGTTGAAAGAGGAAGTTGAAAGTCACGGAGGGGTTGTTATAAGGGGCGGCATGGCCAGAAGTGGGGTGAGTAGGAAAACAGTGGAGCTTCTGGATATCTACAACGCTGAAATCTGGCACCGGATACAGAAAAATTGGGCCTTTTCCGAGGAGATGGTTCGAGGTCGCACCAATTTAGAAGCCACCATCATTGTGAAGATCATGAGGAAAGGTGAGATACGGGATATCTGGTTTGAAAAAAGGTCGGGTAACAGCTATTTTGATGATTCGGTGTTTAAGGCTGTGAAAAAATCTGACCCGTTACCTCCATTGCCTGAAGGATATCTTGGTCCCTTTTATGATGTTGGCTTTAGATTCAACCTTTCTGAATTGCAAAGGAGATTCTGATAGGAATTTAGTCAGTTAGTTGTGAAATTCGTGTTTTTTCTAGCAGAAAATGTTTTGCCATATACAAAATTCGAAACTCGAAATCCGAAATCCGAAACAAATTCAAAACTCGAATTTCCAAATGTTCAAAACATTGTGGTTCTCGATGGAATATGATTTCTTGCGTTTTGGTCATTTGAACTTTAGAAATTTGGTCATTGTTTCGAATTTGCGGCTTACGCCTTGAAAACAGTACGATATTCGAATTTCGTATTTACCGGTTTGTCCGGGTTAGGTTGCAAGAATTTGAAAAAGTCACATCTATCCACAATTTTTGTGCTTTTTGTCACACTGGTGGCCTGTTCGAACAGACCTTGCCATGGGCGTGTCTACATCGATATTAACGCCCCGTATCTGAGGAAAATCCCAACCGCGATCCCGATTTTCAAGGGCATGAGCGCAGGGCAGAGCCACGCCAAGCTTGGCAGGATGCTTTCTGGTCTCCTGGCAGAAACAGTAGAGTTTACGGGTTTCTTTAAGATACTCGACCGTGAAAGTTTTCTTGAGAATCCTCAAAGACCGGGTTTCATGCAGCATACCATCAATTTCAAAAACTGGACCGACATCGGTGCCGAACTCCTGATCAAAGGGGGGTTCCAGTGTAAGGGGGATATGCTTGAGGTCGAACTTCGGCTCTTTGACACCTTTAGCGGTCGCCTTGTCGTGGGCAGGCGGTATACGGGACGACTTAAGGATCATAGGCGCATAATCTATCGCTTCTGCGATGAGGTCATCCTTCGTTTGACAGGCCACCGCGGCATTTTCAGTACCCAGATTGCATTTTTGTCAACTGCAACAGGAACCAAGGAGATCTATATTGCGGGTTTTGACGGATACAACCCAAGACGGTTTACGAACACCGGAACGATTACCCTGTTTCCCGCCTGGTCCTCAGATGGAAAGTGGTTGGCCTACACGGATTACAGGCATGGGAAACCAGAGCTTTTTGTCAGACATATTAAGGAGAAAAGGGGCACAGTGGTAAGTCTTGAGGGATCAAGCATCACACCGGCCTGGGTTCCCGGAAGGTTTGCTCTGGCTGCCTCCCTTTCCTATGAAGGCAACCCGGCGATCTATCTGTTGACCGGGAACGGAAAGATTACGAAAAAACTGACTCGCCATTGGGGCATCGATGTTGCCCCAACGTGGTCACCCGATGGTAGAGAGTTTGCCTTTGTTTCGAACCGGTCGGGATCTCCCCAAATCTTCATCAAGAACATCGAAGACGGCAATATCCGCAGGCTGACCTACGAAGGAAATTACAACACCTCTCCCCAGTGGTCTCCCCGGGGCAACTACATAGCTTATGTAGGATGGAAAAACGGTCAGCTTGATATTTATTTGATTGGGATACACGCAAATAGCCCGATTCAACTGACCCGGGATGCCGGAAACAACGAATCGCCAACCTGGTCTCCGGACGGGACCCTTATTGCCTTTAGCTCCACCAGGGAAGGGCCATCCAGGGTCTATGTGATGAATGCCAACGGGACGGACCAGCGTCGTCTGTTGCTCCTTGAGGGTGAGCAGACAAACCCGAGTTGGTCACCACGGCTTACCAGCGATTGAAGTCGTTGAAACATTGCGGAATTTGAGCGCTTGACTTTTGTCTGGGTTTCAAGTATCGGAGTGTTTAACTTTTGCTTTGGAGGAGGTAGAATTATGACAAATCGGTTCTGGAGGGGCTTAGCGCTTTTGTTGGTGGTTTCGGGGCTCATGTTTGCAGCTTCCTGTGCCAAAAAACCGGTGGTGTCTGAGCCTGCGGTGACTCCTGCGGTAGAAGAGGAAGCGGAGGCAAAGCGTTTGGCGGCCGAGGAGGAGGCGCGGGCAGCAGAGAGGGCCTTGGAAGAGCAGCGTCTACTGGATGAACGGCTACGGGAACAAGCCATGGAGCGCAGGAAGCGTGAAGAGATGGCTGAGCGGGAAAGATTCCTGAATGAAAACATCCACTTTGAGTTCGATAGGTCGAGGCTCCTTGCTGAGGCGAAGAAAATCCTCAGGCGTAAGGCAAGATGGCTTAGGGCACACCCTGACGTTTCGGTTGTTGTCGAAGGCCATTGTGACGAGCGCGGGACCAACGAGTACAATATGGCCCTTGGGGATCGACGTGCTCGGAGTGCCGAGAGTTTTCTCGCGGATATGGGGATTGCGCGGGGACGCCTAACAACAATCAGTTACGGCGAGGAGAAACCTCTTGATCCACGGCACAATGAAGAAGCATGGACCAAGAACAGACGGGCCCACTTTGTTATAGACTAACAGACCATC
>DAOVOU010000257.1 GCA_030629475.1 Desulfobacterales bacterium
AGCGGCAGCCCGCTCGAGAATCCGAGAAACAGGATGGTCAAGACCCGTCGGTCGGTGTAGACAGCGCAGGACTCAAGCCATCGGCGATAACGTGGTGTTCGGCTAACTCCGATCATTGTGACGTTCTTATGTAACTTCTCAATAAGTCGGGGCTGCTTTGGGGAAAATCCCCCTCAATCCCCCTTTTTCAAAGGGGGAAGCTATAGGCAAGCCCAGACTTATTGAGAAGTTACGTTCTTATTAACATATGCCAAGACGGAAACAAATGGTGAGGAAAAAACCTTGTTTGGGCTCGCATATTTTCTATTGCTTTTTGCATATTCTTTTTCCTTAATAAAGCGATTTTCATATATCCGGCGGTGTGAGTCGATCACTGCAAATAACGTTCCGCTATCCTGATGGTACAAGTTTTGCTTGTTGTTCAGGTCGTCACATGCAGGATATGACTCAACCGATCTTTGGAGCAGTTAACCCGGATTCGCCTCAGGCGGAGAATTAAGAAATTGCGAATTGACGAATTTAGGAATTGACGGAACGAATTCCATCATTGATGAACCCGTAAAAAGTCTCAACAACTCGTCATTTCGAGCGGAGCGCCCGCCCTGGCGCGACAGGAGAATAATAACCGGTGCCATATAACAACCCGGTCTGGGCCAGGGAGAAATCTTTCCCATCTAACATGCCGAAAGCATAGGATTTCTTCCTCTGGTCGACCTGCCCGCCATTGCCAGAGACCTGCCCGCCATTGCCGTATGTGCTGGCATTGCAGTTGTCCGGCGACCGTGGCGCTGGCAGGCGGGTGCTGGCACATAAGCTGAATGCTGTCTCAGGCGTCGGCAGGCGGGAATGACACATTCACTGGATTCGACTTTTTGCGAAGCCGTCATCATTAAGAGACTAAAAAGGGAGGTTGAAATGGGCACCAATAACATCATCTTTTTAGAGGTGATAGAATGGTTTGACGAAACCGGTCGGGAACTGGTCCACAGGATTCCGGAAGAAGGCTCCGGGGAAATCAAATTCGGGGCGCAACTGACAGTCCGCGAGAGCCAGGTGGGCGTACTATTTTACAAGGGCAAGGCCTGCGACGCCTTCGGGCCCGGCCGTCACACCCTGGTCACGGCCAATATCCCGGTCCTGACCAAAATCCTGGCCTTGCCCTGGGGCATGACCAGCCCCCTTCGCGCAGAGGTTTATTTGGTCAACATGAAGGTTTTCCCCAACCTTAAATGGGGAACCAGGGACCCGGTGGCCTTCAAGGATTCGGAACTGGGGCTCATCCGCCTCAGGGCCCACGGCGTATTCAACATTCAGGTCGTTCAGCCGGTGTTATTCATCAACACCCTTGTCGGTACCATGGGCAAATACACTACAGAGGAGATAGAGGAATACATCGGACGCGTCATCGTCTCGCGCTTTAACGACTATCTGGGCGAGAACCTGGACAGCATCCTCAATCTCCCGGGACGCTACGACGAGCTCTCCGCAGGTTTGCAGAAACGCTTACAGGAGGATTTCAGCCACTTCGGGCTGGGCATGACGCGGTTATATACCAGTTCCATCACCCCGCCCCCCGAGGTGCAAAAGGCGATTGACGACAAGAGCCGCCTGAGCGTGATTCAGGATCTGGATAGGCTGGTCAAGATGAAAGCCGCCATGGCCATGGAAAAGGCCGCTGAGTCCACCGGCGAGGCCGGCTCCGGCATGGGCATGGGTCTCGGTTTTATGATACCGGCCATGTTTGCAGACATGTTTAGACCCCAGAGCGGACCTGCGGCTACAGCCGTGCCTCAAGAGAGTCATTGCCCGGACTGCAAGCTTCCGATTACCAAGGACGCTAAGTTCTGCCCTCACTGTGGGCATCAGCAACTGATTTTTGATCAATGCGTCAACTGCGGCAAGAACTTGCCACCCAACGCTAGGTTCTGCCCCAAGTGCGGACACCCGGCGGACGAAAAACCAGTTCCCAGGGTCTGCCACCAGTGCAAGGCCGAAAACCTCCCCGGGTCCGTTTTCTGCAATCATTGCGGGGAAAAGCTATGATATAGAGTTTCAGAAAAAGATTTTGGGGTCATGGATTCTTGGAGGATTTTTAGCGTTGTACTTCATAGCAGTTAGATACTGGATGCTCGATACTGGATGCTGGATCATGGGCTTGAAATTGTTGCGTTTATCCAGTATCAAGTGACCAGTATCCAGCATCAGTGCGCTGATTCCGACCCCTTCCATGGAAGACATACGCTTCTGTCATCCAAAAACTTTATCTTAAGAACTATGGCCTTTACAGTAGAACAAGAGTGTCCACAGTGCGGGGCGCCCATCGAGCTCGAGGAAACCGATCATCTACTCCGCTGCCCCTATTGCAATGTCAAAAGCTTTCTTTTTTTCCGGGATTATTTCCGTTTCGTACTGCCCCATAAAGCACGAGATAAAGACATTGTTTACGCTCCATACCTCCGCTTTAAGGGCAACGTGTATCTTTGCCAGGGTCAGACCATCGGTCGCCGCATAGTGGACATCACGCATCTGGGAGCGCCGGTCAACGGCCTTCCCGTATCCCTCGGACTAAGGCCTCAGGCCATGAAGATGAAATTCGCCACCCCGCACATGGCCGACTCGTTTCTGAAGTGTTCTCTAAGGCTATCTGACATGCTGGTCAAGGTCGGAAAGCACACCTCGGGCTCGGGCTCAGGCCGGCTCTTTCACCGTACCTATATCGGCGAGGCCCTCAGTTTAATCTATCTCCCCTTGTTTGTGCATGAAAGAAAGGTCTTTGACGCCATAACAAAAAGGCCCATTGTCAAGCTCTCCCAGGACCAGGACATATTTGGATCAGCTATCAAGAATAATCCCCCGACGGAGCTCACCTTCATGGCCACCCTGTGCCCGCGGTGCGGGTGGAATTTGGACGGCGAAAGGGACAGCGTGGTCCTGACCTGTGCAAACTGTGACTCCGCCTGGGAGGCATCGGAAGGCAGGTTTGTCAGGGTAGGCCTGGCGGTGGTCCCGGGCCGGGGGCAAAACACCGTGCATTTGCCTTTCTGGAAGATAAAGGCTTGCGCCAGAGGCGTGGAAATCAACTCCTTTGCTGATTTCATCCGGGTAACCAAACAGCCCAGGGTGGTGCAAAGGGATTGGGAGAACCAGGATATGTGCTTCTGGAGCCCGGCCTTTAAGATCCGGCCCAAGATCTTTTTACGCCTGTCAGGCCAGCTTACAATCTCCCAGAAAGAGTTTGAGACGAAAGAGGCAATCCCCAAGCATGGCGTTTACCCCGTGACGATGCCCCGAAGCGAGGCCGTTCAGAGCATGAAGCTCACCCTGGCCACGTCGGCTATTACCAAAAGGAAAATCTTCCCCCTGCTTCCGCGGGTCAGCTTTACTGTAAAGGATTCAACCCTGGTCTACCTTCCTTTCGCGGACACTGGCCATGAGATGGTCCAGCAACATATGCGCATCAGTATCAACAAAAAGGCCCTGGAATTTGGCCGCTATTTGTAAGCTATTGCGGGCATTCCCACGTCTAACGCCCACGCGATATTCGATCATGTTTACGGCCGGATTCTGTTTTTAGGTCTTATATTTCCCCTTTTTCTGGCCAATCCTCTGCATACTTGTGTGGGACGCTTCTCATCAAGGAAAAACAGCCTTGTCTTAGCCCTTGACAAAGGCCCTTTGAGCTAATATTGTGGCATCAAAATGAGTTGCTGAAGCCGCTCGCTGTCCAGGCCAAAAACCAAGAAGTTAGCTCCGCTTCGCTCCGCAATTGGAATGATGGAATATTGGACCTTTCTTGGGAGTGCAGCCAAGCTGATAAAGTGCTATATTTCCCATAAATTGTAGAGTCTCCGAAGACGTTAACAATAGTGCCACGAAGGTGACGATCATCAGAAGATGACAATCCTCGTGGCTTTTTTTTTGAAAATGGTGATGCAGGGAAAAAAACCAACATCTGATTGGATGTTTGGAAATTATTGGAGGGACAACATGTGTCAAAACACTCATCATAGTCCTAGCGTGACCTCCACTATGCGCTGGATTGTTTTTCTTCTCTGTGCAGCCCTGTGGCTCGTTTGTTGCGTCGTGCCTGCATGGGCGCACAAGGTCATGATCTTTGCCTGGGTAGAGGGGAATACGGTTTACACACAGAGCAAGTTTAGCGGCGGCAAGAAGGCCAAGAATTCCACGGTGGTCGTTTACGATGAGGAAGGGAACCAGCTCCTTGAGGGCAAAACCGATAAC
>DAOVOU010000151.1 GCA_030629475.1 Desulfobacterales bacterium
AATTCCACGGATAACGAGTCTGTAGAAAAAGTTCTTTTGAAAGTGTTGCCATTTCCCGGCAGCACCGATTTTTAAATCAGCATCCGGGAGTTCCATTCCAGCTTCAGTTGCCGTTATATTTTCAAACTCAGCCTACCATAACTTTTGTTATTTGGGGTACTACCAACTTGGCATCAACAGGAAGGAGTTGGCCCGGTATTTCGGTATATCCCGGCCTTCAGTCTCGAAGGCTATCAAGCGAGGTGAAAAATTTGCAAAAGAGAATGATGTTAAACTATTAAACTAACTCCCCCACGTAACGTTCCTTTGGAAAGAAATAGTCTGTTGTTTTTTTAACCTCAACTATATTCCCTGGTCTTGTGAAAAAGAATATCCGGAAAAAGCTCCATGGTGTGGGATAGCCGCCACTCACTGGCTGCCAGAAAGGACAGATGACCCTCAGCGTCCAAGGCCAGGTTGGCCTCGTGCTTATTCTTAAACTCTTCGAGTTTCTTGCGATCATCACAGCTTATCCAGCGGGCCGCGGCATAATCCACCCCTTCGTAGACCGCATCCACCCCGTATTCTGCCTTGAGCCGCGCCATGGTCACGTCAAACTGCAGCACTCCCACCGCTCCCAGGATATAATCGCTGCCTGTGATCGGTCGGAATATTTGCACGGCTCCCTCTTCGGCCATCTGTAACAGGCCCTTGTTAAGCTGTTTGACCTTGAACGGGTTCTTGAGCAGCACTCTGCGGAAATGCCCGGGCGCGAAATTGGGAATACCGGTAAACTTGAGCTGCTCCTTGTCAGTGAAGGTATCGCCGATCTTGATGGTACCGTGATTATGGATGCCGATAATATCGCCTGGATAGGCCTCCTCCACATTGTTGCGATCCTGGGCCATGAAGATAGTGGCGTTGGCCAGGGTCATCTCTTTGCCGAGCCGGTGGTGACGTACCGTCATACCTCGGGTAAATTTCCCTGAGCAGATACGGAAAAATGCGATCCGGTCCCGGTGGGCCGGATTCATATTGGCCTGGATTTTAAAGGCAAAGCCTGAAAAGGAGTCCTCTTCCGGGGAGACCGGCCGGCTGGTGGTGGAGCGGGGGCCGGGTGCCGCCGCCAGTTCGACAAAAGCGTCAATCAACTCCTTCACGCCGAAATTGTTGATGGCGCTGCCGAAAAATACCGGGGTTTGGCTTGCCTTTAAATATTCCTTATGTTCAAAGGGATTGGCTGCCCCTTTCAGCAGTTCGATATCCTCCCGGAGTTTGTCCGCCTGCCAGCCCAGCAATTCGTCAAGCATCGGGTCGGCAAGGTCCCTGACCACTACGCCGTCCTGCGGTCGGGTATCCTGGCTGGGGGTAAAAAGGTGCAGCTGCCGGCGGTAAATATTGTACACACCTTTGAAGCTTTTGCCCATGCCGATGGGCCATGAAAGCGGAGCGCACTCAACCTGCAGCTTATTCTCGATATCGGCAAGAATATCCAGCGGCTTCATCCCCTCACGGTCAAGTTTGTTGATAAAGGTTATGATCGGGGTATTGCGCATTCGGCACACTTCCATCAGTTTTTCGGTCTGTGCCTCCACCCCCTTGGCGTTGTCAATCACCATAAGAGCGCTGTCCACTGCTGTCAGCACCCGGTAGGTATCCTCGGAAAAATCCTGGTGACCGGGGGTGTCCAGCAGATTGAGCTCAAAATCTCGGTAATTGAACTTCATCACCGAAGTCGTGACTGAAATTCCACGCTCCTTTTCAATGGACATCCAGTCGCTGACCGCGTGTTTGGCGGCTTTGCGCGATTTCACCGTTCCTGCCATCTGGATGGCGCCGCCAAACAGCAGCAGCTTTTCGGTAAGGGTGGTCTTGCCCGCATCCGGATGGCTGATGATGCCAAAGGTGCGGCGGCGTTGGATTTCTTTCTGATGTTTTTTGCCCAATTTATAACCTCTTAGGGATAGAAAGTTGTTTTTCGGAAGCAAGAGTATGCCGGAAGTAGGGTTGTGTGTCAAGGTGGAAGATTTTATCCCGGATTCGTTCGTTTTCGTCGCCTCGGTCTTCGCTTTTTAGGCTTATATTTTTTTGCCGGGCGGCGGCAGGGTGAGCCAGTCTTTGTCAGGCTGGGCACAGTGCAATTCGTGACCGATGAATTTTTCTATAGCCGGAATCTGGAAGGAATCCTCCTCGCACGCGAAGCTGACGGAGGTGCCGGTTGCGCCGGCCCGTCCTGTGCGGCCGATCCTGTGCACATAATTTTCAGGATTATTGGGAAGTGTATAGTTTATGACATGGCTGATTCCCTCCACATGAAGGCCACGTCCGGCGACATCCGTGGCGATGAGCACACGGATATTGCCCGCGCGGAAATTTTCCAGGATTGCGATGCGCTTTTTCTGGGGGACGTCACCCGAAAGCGCGGCGCAATTGATTCTGTATCGGCGCATGACATCGGCCAGCCTGCGGGTTTCATCCTTCCGATTACAGAAAATAATAACCCGGCTCAGATTCTGGCGGGTAATGATATTGTAGACAAGGGCGATCTTTTCCCTGGTGGTTACAAGGTATATAATCTGATCCACAGTATCCACCTCGACCTGCCCGGGTTCAATCTCAACGATAACGGGATCATTTGTCCACTGGGAGGACAAACGGGTGACCTCGGGCGTGAGGGTCGCGCCGAAAAGAAGCGTCTGGCGCTTGTGTTTGGGGGGAGTGCCCCTGATAATGCGGCGTACCTGTGGAATGAAACCAATATCCAGCATGCGGTCTGCTTCGTCAATGACGAGGCTTTCCACCTTGTCTAAACGCAGATCGCCGTGCTCGTAAAAATCGAGCAGCCTGCCGGGCGTGGCCACTATCATATCAACAGGCCGTTCCGTAATACGGCGTTTTTGTTTCTGGTAATTCATGCCTCCGAAAATCGAAACAATTACGATCGTATGGTATTTGGAGAGGGCGAACGCCTCCTTGGTGACCTGAAGCACAAGTTCCCGGGTCGGGACGATAATCAAAACCCGCGGTGAGCCGGACCTTTTTTCCCCCACGATCGGGTTGCGGATCAAGTTCGTAATGTTCGAAATGAGAAATGCCGCGGTTTTCCCTGTTCCGGTTTGGGCCTGGCCGGCCGCGTCCTTGCCCGCCAGGGTGCTGAACATGATTTCCGCCTGGATCGGTGTACAATATTGAAAACCGAGGTCAAAGACGGCATGCATGATTTCAACAGGCAGGTCGAGATCATGGAACCTTACTTTGCCTTCCGCCGGGGGAACCCGGAATTGCGAAATATCCCAGGCGCCGTCGTCTGGGCCGAGGTTTCCTCTGGGACTTGTCTTTTTCCCGGGGCGTCCCGGTCTTCTTTTCATTATCGAATTCGCTGAAAACAAATCATTCTCCAACTCCCCAATATTTGTTGGATCGGCTCGACGTCGTTAGTCAGCAGAAACAACAGGCTCGTTTTGAATCGGTCCCGGCCACAAAATCTAAAAAAAATAAGCTCGTTGGATTTTGTCCATTTGCTATTACGACCCCAAGTTGAAATAATTAATGTCTTGATTTCTGAAAAAATCAGCGGCAAGGCTTAACACCTTAACTATCCGCCTCTTTTGCGCAAGAGATACACGTCAAGGTACTGGGATCAAACCGTAAACGGCCTTCGGCGATCTCCTCATCGCAGATTACACAATAACCGTAATCGCCGGACTGCATGCGGCCGAGCGCGGACAGGATGCGCTGACGCTCAAGGTCGGCGAGGCGGGCGGCGGCATGGGATATGGCTTGCTGCTGCATGGCGTCCATGCGCGTCAGGCGGCCAACCCTCGCCTGGTCAAGCTCTACCGGCGACTCCTCCTTTTTCCGGCGTTCCTGTGTCGCGATTATGGCTTCGAGGCGTTCCTTAAGGCGTTTCTTGAAATATTTCAAATCAATGTCATCGCGCACGGTATCTTGTCTCTCTCATGGTTTTTTCTTGAAGATGGCGAACGAACCATCCGCCATGGAGATCTCCATCACCATTAACATTTCACCCAAAGAAGGCCAAGTTATGAGATTCTACAAACAGCAGCACAGATATTACTGCGGGATCGATCTGCATGCCAGAAAAATGTATATCTGCATTATCAACCACAACGGGAAGGTCAAAGTTCATAAGAACATAGAAACCGACCCCGAGTTGTTCTTTGAGCTGGTGTTCCCCTTCACAGAGGACGTCATTATTATGGAAGACGCAAGCCGGAACCAACGAGTCGCTTGTCAAGATATCTGCTTTCAGGACGGAAGATAATTTTGATTCATTTTTCCGATCTATAGGAGAAGTTTTTCCTTTGGATTAAGCTGGGCCTTTTTCTGTTGTTCCCTTTTGCCTTTGTCTTTTTTCCCCTTATCACCCATATCTGTCTCTCCTTGTTTGAAAATGAATTGCGCCGGACTGTGGCGGCGAAACCCCGTCTTCGGTCGAGAGGTTAGCAGATGAGATCTTTTGGCGTCACGCTCGCCGATTTCTCATCCGTCCCTTAGCACTATCTGGCATACGGCCTAATTTATGGGGTGAAAGTCCCGTCGTACCGATTGCCCGATTTAGGGTACGTAGCGATACCACAGTTCATGATGGGTAACCTCATGTCCATTGCGTGGTGTAAAGGCCCGGCTGCCCAGCTTCATAAGGGAGCCGAGTGATGATCACTTGGGTCTTTGTTCCCCTGAGTCTGATTCTGCCTGATCAGCCGAACCGGGCAGTACAGACCTTTGGGTAGGGCGGCAGCCTTTCGGCTGCCTTCCCCCCTGCATGAGACTTTCACCTCACAGGGCTCAAGCATTGATAAGGCACCGTAAAGCACCCCGCAGTATTCGTTTACTGCCTTCACGATACGTGTCTGCAAACGATTTACAATCTGTTTTACTTTCTTCCAGTTAATGGAATTCCATAAATCAGAATTGCTCTTCCGGCCGTCAATGGATAAATTCCATTGTCTATCCACACCTAAAAGATTAAAAGGTTGCATACGTTTCCCGTGATTCAACACCTGTCGGAAGTCTGCCCACTTTCGTGTCGGGCAAAGTTTGAACCCGTATCCACCCCATTACAGGATGGCATTCGCTTTTTCCGACCTCCTTTACCCACTTGCCTATCGGCTTTCCTTGCGGATCGCTTTCCATAATTAAATGGGGACAATTGGGCTTACCATGTTCCAATGATTTTACACGATGGGTTAGTGTCTGCCTGTTTGCCGGGGGCATAACAGATCGCGTGAAGTGACATACGAACACTTCAACCATACCCCTTACCATTTTGGTTCAGGCCAGTCAGCATCTTTGGCCTGTTCACGCTCACGACATTTATCGGCAGTTCACATATGTTACACATACCATCATTCCTAGCTCCCATCCAGATGATGCTTCCAGAGTTGAGCTCCCCTCACGGGGCTCTCTCCCAGCCAGAGGCTGAGGGCTTCATTGTCCCCCGGGCTTCACACAAAGCCGTTACCAGCAATGCATGCCGAGGTAGAAAACTACTGGCGATACAGTAGGCTGATTCTAAGATCAGCAATATAATCAGCGACTTCAAGTCACAACGCATGCTAGGTGGTGTGGGGAGGGGGAAAGAAAAACTCCTCCTTATCCGATTCGCTGATTTTTATATATTGGTATGGAGTTGCTGCGGAGAAAGCGGCTTAACTCTTTGCCACTCCTTTGATATATGCTCAGCCTGCCATTCCGCTGGCAGTTTTTTTATCCCGGCATGCATTGCTGGTAACGGCTTTGAGTGAAGCCCGGAGGACAATGTAGCCCTCAATCTCAAGAATTGGAAGAGAGAATTGTGAAAAGATCTCAACTCTGGCAGCATCAAG
>DAOVOU010000105.1 GCA_030629475.1 Desulfobacterales bacterium
CATTGGTCATTACCCAGTGATCAGTGATCAGTGATCAGTGATCAGTGGTCAGTGGTCATTTGGATACTGGATACTCATTGCTCGTTTGACCCGTAACCCGCAACTGCCCACTGCCTACTGTTCACTGTTCACTATCTACACCACCGGCCTAGGCATCAAGCCGGCCTCTTCTACGATCCGGGATACGATATCCTCCCAGGCCACTGCCATGATATGAATGCCGTGTATTCCGTCAACTTCTTTGAGTTGCTCGATGGTCTCAAGGCAAATCTTCACGCCCTCTTCCTTGGGCTCCTTGGCGTCCGCCATCCGGTCAATGATCTCCTTTGGCACGCTCAAGCCGGACACATTGTTCCTCATGTAGCGAGCCATACCAACGGACTTGATGGGTATTAGCCCAGCAAGGATGTGCGTTTTTTCGTCCAGGCCTCTGTCTCTGACCATTTTCATCCATTCAATAAATTTGGGCATGTCAAAGATGCCCTGGGTCTGAATAAAATCCGCACCCGCGCTCACCTTCTTGGCCAAACGGATTACTCGGAACTCAAAGGGGTCGGCAAAGGGATTGGCTGCCGCTCCGATGAAAAACGGCACATCTCCCGAGATCTCTTCGCCATTGAGGAACTTGTGTTCATCCCGCATGGTCTTGACCATCTGAACGAACTGGATCGAATCGATGTCGTATACCCCCTTGGCCGCAGGGTGGTTGCCAAACTGCTGATGATCGCCAGAAAGACAGAGCACATTGCGGATGCCCAACGCTGCGGCTCCCAGGATGTCCCCCTGGAGGGCGAGACGATTGCGGTCTCTCACGACCATCTGCAAGACCGGCTCCACGCCCATTTCCTTTAACAAAACGCAGCCGCTCAAGCTTGACATCCGCACAATAGCGGTCTGGTTGTCTGTGACATTCAAGGCGTCGCAGCAATGCTTAAGGAGTTCCCCTTTTCTCTGAACGACCTTGGACGAAGTCCCCTTTGGAGGCCCGGCCTCTGCTGTAACAGCGAACTGGCCGCTTTCCAACAGTCTTTCCAAATTACTCCCTGACTTCATGTCTTAAGATCCTCTCTGACCATCTTTCTGGGTCCGCCGTGTCCAGCCGGGGACCAGTCTTTAACGGGAAAGATCTCTTCCAGCATCTCCAGCCGATTAAGCCTGGTGAGGCGATCAATGATCAATTGCCACACGCAATCAACGTCTTTGCTGATTTCGCATTTCCCATTCATAGACCCCCCGCACGGGCCATTGAGAAGCTGCTTGGAGCACCTGGCAATAGGGCACAGGCCGGCTGTTTTGTCTAAGATACAATTCCCGCAGCCAGCGCAACGTTCTGACCAGACTCCCAGTTCCTCGGTCACGCCTAAGAAGGTTGTATTGCAGCCAGGCAAGATTACCTTGTCCTGGAATCGTTCGGCTAGCATCTGCACCCCGGCCCCACACGCCAAAGAAAGTACGGCGTCCGCGTCAGCCACCTTGTCTCCGGCCAGGTCAACAAATTCAGGCTCACACTGCCGATCAAGCGATTCTTCATCTATAACAATGTCACGACCCTCTTTTTTCCTGGCGATCCTGATGAGAGAGGCAAGTACGGAAACTTCCTTGGGACCGCCGGTACTGCATACCGCGACACACCCTTTACAACCGACTACCAAAATCTTTTGATAGTCCCTGATCATGTCAAGGATTTCCTCGATCGGTTTCATCTCTGCAATAATCATGTGTTTTCCTCTGACTTCTTCTCTCCATATCTTCTCAATAAGTTACACTAATTGAACGTCTCGGAAATTCTACAACCTATTGACATTATAGCGCTTTATTAGCTTGGCTGCGATCCCGAGAAAGGAATGATGGAATATTGGAATATTGGAATGATGTAGAGGATAAAAAGACCAAAATCCGCTCAAACCCATTATTCCACCATTCCACCATTCCAGTATTCCAATTGCGTAGCGAAGCGGAGCAGTTCGATATTACCCCTCTCTTCGCAAAGGGCTCGGCCCAAGGGTTTTGATCCTCTCTGTCATCTCGTTGGCGATCTCGGCAAAACGAGGGCCCTCAGCAGAAGAGAGGTTAAACATTTCTACGCGTTCTTCCTCGATACCAATTCTGCCTAACAAGTTCTTGACATACCGGACCCTGTTCTTGGCCTTGAAGTTGCCTTCAACAAAGTGACAACCTCCTTCCAGGCACCCGGCAACCAAGACCCCGTCTGCGCCATTCTCCACGGCGCGCAGGATGTGTATGACATCTATCCTGCCGGTACACGGCACGAGAACAATGCGGATGTTTGGAGCATATTTCAAACGCATGGACCCGGCCAGGTCTGCCGCTGCATAAGCGCAGTACTGGCAACAAAAAGCGATAATCTTAGGTTCAAATTCTTTCATAACATGCATCAATCTTGGCCATAATCTGCTCTGTAGTAATACTGGCAAGCGTAATGGCCTGGTAAGGGCACTCTGCCGCGCACACACCGCAGCCGTGGCATTTATCTGCGTCTATTTGAGCCACACTCTCCTCATTGATAAACGGAACGCCATAGGGACAGGTGCGCACGCAGGTCAAACAGTTACCGCACAAATCAGGATCTACCACAGCCACCGCTCCGCTTAAGGTTCTCTCTTTGTGCGCAAGGATGGTGCAGGCCCTCGAGGCTGCTGCTTCGGCTTGCGCGATGCTCTCTTCAATCGGTTTGGGGTAATGGGCCATGCCGGCCAGAAAAATACCCTCATTAGCAAAATCGACCGGTCTGAGTTTGGCATGGGCCTCCATGAAAAACCCATCCTCGTTAAGGGGCAGCTTATAAATACGGGCCAGGGACGCATTGTCTCGCGGCACAATGGCAGAAGCGAGCACGACGAGGTCAGGAGTGATTACGACATTCCGACCCAGGATGTGATCCTTGACAGTCACCAGGAGCCCTGTATCACTTTTCTCAACTTCAGGTTTTAGTTCCGGGTTGTACCGAATAAAGATGACCTCGCTGCGCCTGGCTTCTTTGTAAAGCTCCTCTCGCTGCCCATAGGTACGAATGTCCCGGTAAAGAACAAATACACTCATTTCTGGGTTCATTTCCTTCAATTTTAGGGCAGATTTCATCGTGTGGGTACAGCAGACCTTGGAGCAATAAGGCCTTTCCGGTTCCCTGGACCCTACGCACTGGATAAAGACAGCGGTTTTTGCCCCGGCAACCTTTTTGTCTCCTTTGCTGATGGCCCTATCGAGTTCCAGGTGAGTCAAAACCCCTTTATCCTCTCCGTAAAGATATTCAGTGGGCTTATATTCTTTCCCACCCACGGCCACGACCACGGCTCCGTGCTCCAGAGCAATGTCAGTACCGTTTTGGGAGATGGTCGTTTCGAAATTCCCCACAAACCCGGAGGCTTCTTTAATACTCGACTCCTTGTACACGTCAATCAAGGGATGCCGCTCCACCTGGCGGACCATCTTTTTTACCCTGCCTGCAATTTCATCTCCCCGCCAGGTGTTGAGGAGCCGAAGTGCATTCCCTCCCAGTTCACTCGATTGCTCCACAAGGTATGTGCGGAACCTCTGATCGGCCAGGCTAAGGGCTGCCATCATGCCGGAGATACCGCCTCCGATCACCAGGGCCTTGTCGTCCACCGGAACGGTCGGCTGGGGCAATGACTGCATCAGCCGGGCCCTGGCAACCGCCATGCGCACAAGATCCTTTGACTTCTCAGTTGCCGCGGCCGGATCCTGGTAATGGACCCAGGAACACTGATTTCTGATGTTGGCCATCTCCAAAAGGTACTTGTTCAGACCTGCCTCCCTGAGGGTTTCCTGAAACAGCTCTTCGTGTGTCGTGGGTGAGCAGGAAGCAATTACAACCCGGTTCAGTCTTTCCCGCTGGATTACCTCTTTCATATTTTCCTGGGTGTCCTGGGAACAGGTAAAGAGATTCTCTTCTGCGAAAACGACTCCGGGCAGCGTGTGGGCGTACTCAGCAACTTTCGGCACATCCACAACTCCCCCGATGTTGATACCGCAGTTGCACACAAAGACCCCGATCCGGGGATCTTCAGAGGATACGTCTTTCTCTTCAGGATAGGTCTTTTCCCTAACCTGCGTGCCACGGACATCCGACAGGACTTCTTCTGCCTTGCAGGCAGCAGCGCTTGCTTCCATAACCGAATAGGGAATATCCTTGGGTTCCTGGAAGGCCCCGCACACGTAAATGCCTTTTCGGGAGGTCTCAACAGGACTGAAAATTCCAGTCTGTACAAAGTGGTCCTGGTCCAGTTGAATTTCCAGGCGTTTGGCCAGTTCGATCAGACTTTTGGGCGTTTCCAGGCCTACCGAGAGGACAACCAGGTCGAATCTCTCAATCCGGATGTCACCGTTTTCATCTGCATATCGCAAGACCAGATCGTGAGTCTTCGGATCCTCTTCGATGGTATGAATCCGCGAGCGGATAAACCTGACTCCATGGTCTTCCCTGGCCCGGTCGTAATACCCTTCGAACTCTTTCCCATAGGTCCTCATATCTATGAAAAAGATGGCCGTATCCAGATCATGCTCGGCATGTTCCTTGGCAATAACGGCCTCTTTAATCGCATACATACAACAGACCGATGAGCAATAGGGGTGGTCGCATCGGTTTATGTCCCTGGAGCCGATGCACTGCAGCCAGGCGATCTTTTGGGGTTCCTTCTGATCTGATGGTCTCCGGAGATGACCTTCATAGGGTCCGGTGGCGCTCAGAATACGCTCAAACTCCATGCTGGTGACTACATTGGGGAATTGGGCATAGCTGTACGTATCCAGACCGCTCGGGTCAAACGTCTCACTCCCGAGGGAAAGTATAACGGACCCGACATTGATATCAAACAACCTATCTGTCATAGCGTGGTTTATGGCCTGGGCCTTACAGGCCTCCACACACTGAAAACACTCACAGCATACACCGCAGTCAAGACAACGAGCAGCCTCTCTCTTTGCTGCTTCCTCATCCAGTGACAGGTTGCACTCTTTGAAACTCTCTCTCCTTTCGGCAACATCAAGGGTAGGGATCTTAGCCCGGGGTATCTTGGGTTCTTCTGTATCAATAGGCCGGTAATCCTTTTCCAGATCCCTGCCGGGATCTTGTTCGGAAAATGACGGAATCTCTTTGCCTTGCAGATAGGCAGAAATAGAGGCGGCTGCCTTTTTCCCTTGAGCGATTGCCTCAATCACTGTCTTTGGGCCAGTAACCACATCGCCACCTGCAAAGACCCCCTTCTTTGTTGTCTGAAGGGTATTCGGGTTGACACTGAGCATGTCATATTCTGAGAATCTAATCTCGCCAACGTCAGCAGCAAATGATTTGTCAACTCTCTGCCCGATAGCGGCTATAATATGATCTGCCGGGATAAAGAACTCTGAGCCATCTATGGGAACAGGCATTTGCCTGCCAGAGCTGTCCGGCTCCCCGAGCCTGTTTTTAACGCACTCCAGCTCCTTGAGGATTCCATTATCCCCTACGATCTTTTTCGGTGTTACCAGAACATGGAGATGCACACCTTCCTCTAATGCTTCTTTAATCTCGAAGGGGTCCGCAGGCATCTCACCCCGGCTTCGCCTGTAAACGACATGAACCTCCTCAGCACCTAAACGGACCGACACCCTGGCAGCATCAATGGCCGCATTACCTCCACCAATGATGATAACCTTTCCGTTGATCTCATTGATGGTCCCTAAGTTTACGTGTTTCAGCCAGGGAGCACATTGATAAAAATCCTTAAATTCATCTTCCCCGGGAATATTTAGCTTCATCCCTTTATGGGCACCGGTTGAGACATAGACCGCCCCATAACCCTCTTCAAAAAGGTCATCTATTGTCCTATCTTTTCCTATGGGGCTATTTGTCTTTATCTCAACACCAAACCGCTTTATGTTCTCGATCTCAGTATGCAAAATCTCTCGGGGGAGACGATATTCCGGGATGCCAAGTGCAAGCATTCCTCCAGGTACTTCAGAGGCCTCAAATATGGTAGGCTTGAATCCGTCCAATGCGAGAAAATAGGCTGCTGCAAGGCCACTCGGGCCTGATCCGATAATAGCAACTCTTTCTTTTCGGGGTGTGATTTCCGGAACAGGCAGGGAAAGGATATCGACCTGGTCAGCGGCGAACCTCTTTAACTCCTTAATGGAAACAGGCTCGTCAATCTCACGGCGCCGGCATTCCTGTTCGCAAAACCGTACACATACCCTTCCCAGAACACCTGGAAGGGGCATATCACGCATGATTATCTCAATTGCTTCCTTATATTTTCCGGCTTTAACCATGGCCACATAGCCCTGGACATTGATATGGGCCGGACAAGCAAAAATGCAAGGAGGGCGGTCTTTTTTGTCAATGGTATAGACACGTGGAACGCTCTGTGGATAAGGGAGGTAAGTTGCGGCCCTCATGCATAAGGCCTGGTTGTATTCATCCGGGACACTTACCGGGCAGACTTGAGCACAATCCCCACATCCGGTACATTTATCAGGATCAATATAGCGTGTTTTTTGATATATCCTGACCTGGAAGTTACCCTCTTCACCACCAATGCTCTCCATCTCGGAAAGGGTCAATATCTCGATATTCAGGTGCCGGCTGCACTCCACAAGCTTTGGCCCTATGATACACATGGAGCAGTCGTTTGTGGGAAATGTCTTGTCCAACTGCGCCATCTTGCCGCCAATACTCGATGATTTTTCAACCAGGTATACGTAAAACCCTGAGTCTGCCAGATCAAGAGCCGCCTGTATGCCGGCGATACCACCACCGACAACCATGACCGCCCCGACCTTGCTCTCTGCTATCCCTATTCCTTCTGTTAGTCTTTTCTCTGTTAAGCCCATAGATGGTTTGTCCTATTGAGAAGTTACTCTCATAGTAGCCAAAGCTTTGTTACCTTTGGATCAATGATGACTTCATCCTTTTCAAAGTCGAGCTTAAGCCGCCATTTTTGAAGGGTAGCTGCCCCGATAATCACTCCATTGGTTAGGCCTTCTATTACCATAAACTCTCAGAAAAGCGGTATTCACCTATGTAAAAATTAAGACTAGCTCTCCCCTCAGCTCTAACCGTTTCACCTTCCTTCGCAGTCCTGAATTCCATAGGTTCTGGCACTGGTGTGATTATTTCAAGCTGTTGCGCAAGCTCTGGGTGATCTTTGTGATGCCTCTATCGCCTTCTCCTGCTTTGCCATCTCACGCATTATCGCATCGTTGACCTTCTCGGCCATCTTTGCTTCAATCACATCAGGGGCATACCCATTTGCCTGTCTTAGTTCCCGGGCAAGCTTGCCGA
>DAOVOU010000173.1 GCA_030629475.1 Desulfobacterales bacterium
AGTTAGCCCATGCCACCGTAAAAACCAAATCCAAAATATTGGGTAATTAAGGTTATACTTTGTGAAAAGAAATGCCACTTGTGAGCATTGAAAGTAACACAAGCATGTGGGTGCAGTAAGCAGCCAGGTGGAAAGATTGTGACCGGATTCGGTGTTATGGGTCAGTACCGGTCAGAGGATAGCACACAAGATATGGGGGCATCGCTCAGTAATGCGAAAGATGCGAAAGTGTTAATCTCTTGCCAACAGTTACACTCGCCCACCAGACAATTTTGGTATAGATTTCTAATGGATATCGCCAATTTTGTCAAGCTTTTCTGCCAAATTCGGTCAACCGACAGACCCAAATCCTATCCATTACTATCTGTACCACGAAAGGAAGCTCGTAAACAACTATCCACGAAAAGGAAGGCCGCTTAAAATAGTGTCATTAGTACATACACCCCAGCATATGGACTCAGGTCAAGGTCCGTCCTCTCTATAAATTGACCCTCTCCCCGCATACTATTCATGACAACGCCGAAAACAGCCTTTATTTTCCCTCTAAATCCATAACCTTGAAAGTCCAGAAGTCCGAAACTGTGTTCAAGAGCATTAGGGCCATTCCACAAAAACTCTTTCTTGGATTCGGTCATGGTTTTTTCCTTCGCTTCAAAGCTGTGAACTATCGTGCAGGTCGTATCGGGCCCTTGCCAGGCTGGCTCCTGGTAATTGTAGCTTTGGCCTTCTTGGCGGTAGAGAATTCTGTAACCGGCAAGATCCTCCTCGCTATTAGAGTCCCAAGCCAACGTTACGTCAATGGCATAGACATTTTGCGGGACCAGACAAAGGATTAAGGCTAAAGCCCCAAGAGGTATGAACCCTAAAGAGATAAAGCGGAAAAATCGGAGTCGTAAGCATTTTGTTACACAAGATCGTGACATTGCAACACCTCCAAAGTTCCTTTGACCGCGCAAAACGCAGCTTTCAGGAGGTGCTGCATCCGCCCGGCAGCCCTGCTACCCTATCCTTACAAGATTGGACCTAGGCCAGTGGCTTTGCGTCCCACCCTTTCGGGAGGTTTGCCTTTTTCGAACGTTAATCCTTTTGATATCTAAAGAACCCGCCTCATGTAACAGCAAAACGTGTGCCAAGTGACCAGCAATGAGGATGATAGTTATGAGAATTTGTTTGTTGGAATATCAGCTAGTTGTGGACCCAACAAAGTTCTCCCCATGTGGCTTGACAGAGGAATGGGAATTCGTGCAGAATGATGTTCCCTGAAAGAGAGCTTCATGTTACAAAAATGTAATAGCCGCCCCGGCAACCTCCCTGTTTTGTACTCAACAGAGAAGGGGGGCTATTGTCAGATGGTTGCTGAACCAATGATTGGCAAAGGCTTGAATGAGTGTCAATGGGGACGTTCATAAATAAATAAGTAGCTCAGCCAAGTAGTTGATATTTATTGTGTTTAGCTATCTGTTCTCCCCGGCTTACCGCATACCCAACACCAGGCTGGCTCATACTAAGCCGTCTGCCCAGTTCCGACAACCCATATCCCAACTCTCTGACAGCCCAATAGCAAAATAAACTCCTGGCTTCAACTCGAATCTTTTGACGGCTTCTTGAATAGATAGTTCAAAAATATCTTGCGACGCTCTATCCCGCGGATGATAACGTGATGTAATACCCCAGGTGCCTGCCCGCCATCGCGAGCTCAGGCGAGGCGGGCAGGCATCCAGTCGGGCTAATCTCGGCATGAACCGTCACATATCAAAACCATTGCAATGGCAAGTTGGTTCTTTAGTTATTTTTAGATGTTATGACGGTTACTTATTTATGAACGTCCCCATTGGCCCACGGCCATTTCTATGAGGGTAAAACCGGCGTTGTTTTCAGTTTTTCGCGGCAATCTCTACTCCAACACTCCGTGAACGGTTGCGTCCCGCTCAAGAATTCGGGTCTCCACTCTGTAAATTTCAATCGCCTTTTCTTTCCCCTTTACCTTTTGGGCCGGAAGGGAAACCAAGGATTTTAATCCCTCAACTTCTGAAACTCTTTCCTGGATTTCATCCCGCACTTTTTTGCTGATAAGGATTTCGTTGGGCGCGGCAATGGATTCCAGACGCTGTGCCACATTTACAGGATCGCCAATCACCGTGTAGGTTAAGTGGTCCTCTGAGCCTATATAGCCCGCCACCACCTCTCCCGAATTGATCCCTATGGAGACCTTTAAAGGAGGCCAGTTTTTGTCACGTGTCTGAATATTAAACTCCTTCAGAGCCATGATTATCTCAATAGCGGTCTGCACAGCCCGAAGTGGATCATCCTCATGAGAAAGTGGGGCTCCAAAGAAGGCCATGACGCCATCGCCCATGAGCTTGTCCAGGGTTCCGTCGTGCTTGAATATGATAGGTATTGTGAAAGAAAAAAAGGCGTTCAGTATCTCAACGACCTTGTTCTGTTCGAGTCCTTCAGACATGGACGTAAAACCGCACAAATCCGCAAATAGAATGGTCACATTTTTGCGCTCCCCCCCAAGTCTAAGATTTTCTTCGCTACCAAAGATTTTTTCTGTCACCGTCTTTGAGAAAAATCGACTCAACAGGGAGCGGTGCTTCTCCTCCTTCAGCATTTGATCATATAAACGGAAAAGGATCACTGCGGTGGCGATCTGATCTGCAACGAGACTAAAGAAACGCATTTGATTTTGGTCAAAGCCCTTTGTTTTTCTGTACCGCAGATTAAGAACGCCAATGGCCCTTCTGTTGTGCATAACGGGGACACAAAGCAATGAACCGTCATGGTTGCCCTCTTGTTTTTCAGCGGAGGGATCAACTTCGACGTTCTCGATTATTACGGGGCTCCTTTGAACAATTGCCTGTCCCGGTGGTCCATCTTCAATGGGCAAAAATGTGGAATGGCTAACGGGCCCACCAAAATCGCTTCTGGCCACGATCTCCAGCATCTGGAGTTCTTCGTTTAGAAGCATGAGTGAGATGTCTTGTAACATTGTGTATTTCTTGATAATCTGTAGCTGGTTCCAGAAAAAAGCGTTCTTGTGATAGAAGTCCGTGGATCGAAGAGTACTACCCAGCTCCTTAAGGATGGAGAGTTCCTTTATCTTGTTCTCGTAGTTCTCTTGAACCTTAAGGAACTGCCTCTTAAACACATCCCTCTCTTGCGCCAGCAAGGAAGCCTCATCTGTTGTCTTGTGCTTGTCCGAGACCATAACGAGAATCCTCAATCTATGATTTCAAACGGATCCTGGCTCTCTTTAATAATGGCGAGAGCATCATCCTTCATTTTCTCCATCTGTTCGGTACCCAGGCCGGTGAAAAGTTGAGTCAAGACGCTCCAATGGCCAAAAGTCAACTGGGGGAATAAAACAGGAGCCTCTCCTCGCTGCTCTTCTGACATGGTCGCCTCATAGTACAGGTAGTCTGCCAGGCCAATAATGGCAGCTAGCTCAGAGTGACTGGAAGCTGAAAAAGGCTGATGGTGAAAGGCAATGGCTTGAACAAGATACTGAGGCAGGTTCCATTTGGAGGCCAGCAACTTCCCAATGACCGCATGGTTTAAACCAAACCTCTCTTCTTCTAGCTCAAAGAGGGGAAGTTCGTGTTTCGTACCATCAACATGAATGTGTCCGTAGATTTCAGGAAAGCCCTGAGCAAGAAAGATTTTCCCAAAATCGTGGAGCAGACCTGCGGTAAAGCCCCCAAGCTTTTTCTTTTGGTATTCCGGGACCCTTTGACACAGGTTTTGTGCAATGAGGCCTGTGCACATGGAGTGATGCCACACGGCCTTTGGATCAAATAGCCCTTCAAGACGTGTGACCTCAAAGACTTTTGAGGCAGCCACGCCAAAGGCAAGGTCCATAATCTCATCTATGCCAAGGACAACCACCGCCTGCTTCACCGTCCCGATCTTCTGCGGAAACCCATAGAAAGCAGAATTGACAACTTTGAGAATCTTCGATGTGAGAGGGGGGTCGTTCACGATGACCTTGGTCAGATCCGCGGCCGATGAATTGGGGTTTGATGCGATTTTGAATACCTGAGCCGCAATGGACGGCAAGGTTGGCAAGGCTTCTACGCGATTCAGCCTTGAGAGGACTTCCTCTTGGATTTCCTTTCGCTTCTCAAGACCCTCCTCCAACTGCATCTGATGAATAATTGCTTCAAAGTGTTGTTCTGCAGTCTTGTCAAAAACTGATTGAGGTTGGGCATTTATCGTTTCTTCCAGGACCGGTACAAGTGGGGAGTCAAAGGGCAACCTGGCTAAAAACTTCTTTTGTTCGGCCCGGGGAACCTGACTGAGTCCGAGCCACAGGGTTTGTGGGTCCATATCAAGAAGCCTTTTAAGAACCTTTCCCCGTGCCTCGGTAAAACAAAGCTGGAGGGGGTTCAGCCTTGCCTCATCTCTTGTTGAAATACAAGGGGTGGGGACTTGTGGTGAGAAAGCTATTTCAGTGTCCCGTAATCCACTATCATCCCCTTTTTTTCGATTCACTTCTGCAAGGTATATCAACTTTGGGAGGCTTCGGGCTTTCTCTGGAAAGACTGAAAAGCCAATGCTTATTAGAACATCTTGTCCCAGGAGTTCCCTCAGAACACAATTTATCTTGTTTTGGAGAGTCCCGGAACCTTCCTTGCCTGTAGAAAACCCAAGAATAATGATACGACTGTCATCGATTCCAAGAACTGTGTCACTCAGACGGAAATGTTCTGCCAATTCTTTTTCAAAAGGCCCTATCATCGACGGGATGATTGATTGAGGCTCATTTGTTGCCACCTGCACCAAAAACAAGGCCAGGTTGCATCTACATCTTAGGATCTTACTCAACTCCCTGTCCATAACATTTTGATGTTTCTCGGAAATGACAAAGGGATACGATAAGTTTGCTATGACGGGCTCCAAATATGTGTGGCACCCCAGGTTTTCTAAGGCATTTTGAATCAGCTCAGCATGGTTACGGGCGGAGACTTCCCAGATTATGCGAGGTGGGTTGGTCAACATGTTTCGGATTCTATCCCCGGACAAGCCAAGCTCTTTCTGGAAAAAAGCAACAAGCTTTTGGAGCTGGGCACTCTGTTCCAACCCTTTGAAAATGAGACGAAAGCGCGTATCATTCATATTCTTAATTGGAGGTCTTGTGTAGGTTCATCGGGCCTGATGTTATTGATTATTTTACAAGTCATAAAATCGCTACGCGATTTTATGTAACGTCCGCCCTTGGCGGACTTGGTACACCATGGTACACCATGGGGACGCAGTTAACTTTTTAACTTAAGTTTATCCAACCAGCGAATATTTTCTATCCTTTGCCAGCTTCTCGCCTCGAATTGCTGATTTGCTGACAGCTGGAACTGAAATTTTTAGTTTGCGGGCAAGAGATGACATAGTGATTCCCAGCTCTCTTACC
>DAOVOU010000215.1 GCA_030629475.1 Desulfobacterales bacterium
AAAAACCGGTTCCCTGAAAATAATGGCAATAGCCTCGACAGCGCTTTGGGCGATGGCCGGATAGACTTTTGTCAAGGAGGCAATCTGTCTCAAATTGTCGGCAGTCCTCAAAACAAGCATGGCAAGGTCTCCTTCTGCCATCCCCGCAATCTCCAGAACCTTTTCCCAGGTTTGCCCATTGGCCCACGCATAAATCGTAGCAGCGGGCCACAGGGCGATCGGCCTCACTTCAAACCCCCGCACAGCCTTTCGCTCCATAAGAGGACCGAGGGCCTTTCTCATCCTGCCATAAGCCGTCAAGAGCCGTTTCGGTATCCTTGATTCGTCGAGCTTTACCTCCGTGTCCCTGTCGTGTACAAAGGGTGCCACCAGGGCTGCCAGCAAGGCCGGGTCGGAATCTGGCAATATGCCCATACGCAGCCCTTCGGCAATCATCAGTGGCTGGTCGAGCCTTAGCTGAGACGCCCAGATGCCATCATGGGTCAGTTTGTCATCTTCGGTTACGAAACCTTCCTCTTTCAGGAATTCAAGGTGTTTCACAAAACCATTCCAGAGCCGCATGCGCACGGCGTGGGCTGCATCCCACATACAGGCGAAATCCTCCAGCACCGGCCTGAAGGCCCCTTTGGTCTTGCCGTGGCACATCCTGAAGGAGCTGCACTGGTTGCAGATCAGGCTATCAAGCTCCTGTTCAAGTAAGAGGATGCGACCCTTTAAAGGCCTGAGGGCTGAAGCCTTATCTTCTCTTAGGGGCAGAGGGTCCAGAATGGGTGGCGGTTCGTTCTGTGATATCTCAGTTAGCAATGCGACCAGCCCGGGTAAATCTTCTAGTGCAGGCAATTTCAGCACCCTGTCGAGGATCCATGAGACCTTTTCTGGCCCAAACCATCTCATCTTCACGTGCTTGCCTCGTGCCCGCCTGCCACTGCGAGGCCCGCCCTCCAGCCAAGCCCGCCCGGCATTCGTCTGAGGCGCAGCCGATGGCGGGCGGGCGGAGCGAGGCGGACAGGGCACGAGCGGGCAGGTGGGAAGGCTCGGTTTCACGCGGCAAGCAAGCACACCCTCCTCATCCCGTCTCATTTGCGGTTTAATCGCACAGTACATCCGGCCACGCCGATCCAGGAAGAGCCGTCCCGGTACCAGGTTTGCCATCTTAGAAACCCTTGCCTCCAGTCCTTTGAGCCTGCGTCTAAGATCCGAGATTTCACGGATCAGGGTGCCCCGCTTCCTGGTTGATTCGAGCACGAATTCAGGTCCGGCACACAAAGCTTCCGGAAGAAGCGCCATCAGGGCCCGACCGGCCTTTTTGAGTCTGCGATCAAGCCCTTGCTGCTGGTTGGCCAGATTCAAGTATGTGGCAAACGATCTTTGAAAGATCGCTTTTATCTCCTCAGGGGCATGAGACAAAAGGAGGTTCAAAACCATGGAGAAATCGACCTTGATCTGGCTGATCACATCTTCGGGCGGTGAGGTGCAAAGGTCTGCGACAAGGCGCAGGTCCATGAATTTTCCAGGAACGGCCACAGCAAAACCTATATGGTCTTTGCCCCGCCTGCCGGCCCTGCCCGTCATTTGATGAAACTCGGTTGCGTTCAGCGGCACAAATTCATGGCCATTGTACCGGTCCGAGTTCAGGAACACGATGCTTCTGGCCGGGAAATTGACACCCGCAGCCACTGTGGAGGTTGCAAAGACGGCATCAAGTAACCCCTCGGTCATCAGGTGTTCTATGAGAAGTTTCCATGCAGGAAGCTGCCCACTGTGATGAGCTGCGACACCGGCATTTCTCAGATGCCACATCTGTCGGTAGCCTGCCAAACGTGGATGTCCTTCGATCAGCTCATTAATTCTTTCGTTGAACTCGGCTCGCTCTAGTTTATCTTGGTCTGGGCCATCTACGCAACGCTCAAGGGCACCGTCACAGTCTGCCCGGGACTTCAGAAAGAATATGGCAGGAAGCAAATCGTATTTTCTCAAAACCCTGTTGATCTCCCCAAAAGGGGGAAGTCGCCGCGGAGGGGCAAGGACCGGAGGGTTCTGAGTGTTCAGATATGCCTTGACCTTCTTGTCCACCCCCTTGGGACCTATAAAAGGGAGAAGTCTGCCGGAAGGGTGAAAAAACAGGGGGAACAGGGGTACCGGCCGTCCCGTCTCTTCCACCACAACACATTCTTTAGACCGTATCGATTCTAACCAATCAGCAATCTGCCCGGAATTTCTTATGGTAGCCGAAAGGAGCAGGAGATGGACCCGAACAGGGAGATAGATCATGATCTCCTCCCACACCACGCCCCGATCTTCGTCGCCCAGGAAATGAGCCTCATCCAGGATGACAAGATCTGCCGGGAGATCCACACCTTCGTGCATGGCATCGTAGAGCTGATTGCGCAGAATTTCGGTAGTCCCTACGATAATGGGGGCGTCGGCATTCTCCTTCCGGTCGCCTGTCAATATGCCCACCTGTTCGGGGCCGAAGCGGTCTGCGAATTCAAGGTACTTTGAATTGGTCAGGGCTTTAAGGGGGGAGGCATACCATGTCTTTCCGCCTTTCTTTCGGATTCTGGCAATCGCCTCCTCGGCGATCCAGGTCTTTCCGGAACCAGTTGGGGAGGAGACCAGGCAATCTGCCCACCGAATCGCGGCAAGCGCCTTGAGTTGGAAGGGATCTGGCTTGAAGGGCTGGCTGGCAGGTACACCAATCCTGGCAAACACCTTCTTCAATCTGGCATCAGCACTCGGCCTTATCCTCATAATACGAGGATAATGGCTGCCCGCCCGCCCGCGAGAGGCAACACCTTTGCCCCGGTCCATTCTAACACCCGTTTTGTGACTGCGGGCAACACGAAGACCTTTACGACTCATGCGACTTTGTGGCTTTTCAGGCATAAGGTGGGAAAGGGTAAAATTAATCAACGGACACGACCTTAACGTTGTGCAAAGGTCTGCAACAAGGGGGGAGGCCAAAAAAACAAGATTGACAGCAGAGTTCCACCTTGTTATAGTACATCATGTTGGATGGGGCTGTAGCTCAGTTGGGAGAGCGCATGACTGGCAGTCATGAGGTCAGGGGTTCGAGCCCCCTCAGCTCCACCAGCAAGAACGAAACGTCTTGAGGGATTGTACTGCCCCTTTTTTTCCCACACCTTCGCAAAGCATCCCCTTTTGCCAAGATTCTGTCAAGCCTTTATGGGTTTCCTTGCCAAAACAGCGAGCCTGCGGCGATCTTTGAGCCATAACATCAGGGTTTTCCCCGCACAGAGGGATTGCTTGACAGCATGCACACGGATGCCATCATTTCAGGTTTTGCCTCAAGTGCCCCCCCAGCTCCGGGAGGAAAGATGGAAAGGTTATCTACCTGATGGTCAAGTGGTTAACGACTCGACCACTCAACGACTCGACCCCTGGTCCAGACCCTGGATTACTGGCTTGGTAGTTCATGATAAGGGGTCGCGCCAGGGCGGGCACTCGACCAATTGCAGAGCGAAGCTACGTTCATAGATTTACATAGGAGTATACGATGATGACGCCCACAGACGATACCACAAACCAGCTTTTACAAGAGCTTTCAGATGCCAAAACCTGGCCGGCACGGTTCAAGCGGGAGATTGAGAGCGGAGCAGATATTAGCAATCAGGTCAAGGACGCTGACAAGAAAATAGCGCAACTTGAAAAACGGGCAAAGGAGGCCATAAAAAGACTCGGGTGCGTGAGTCCACAGACCCGCTCCGTTTATCACGGCATGGCTGACATGCTGATCAACTGGAACACCTTCAAGGACGAACGATTGCGGACTTCGGATTGCGGATTGCGGAATGAAAAAAATGGGGAATGAATCGATCTCGCAATTCAGCTTTCCGTTCTTGCGGCCGGTCACCTATGATCTGCAATTAGTCTGCTCTGCCGAAACTTTCATTTGAGACTATTGGATCCTAATTCCGCAGTCCGCAATCCGCAATCCGCAATCCAAAATCGGTTACGGGTAGTACGTTGCACAGGCGTCTTCAGACTCCCAGGCGGTCACACGGCTTAACTTGATTCCCGGGGCTCGCAGCGAAAGAGCGAGTTGCTCCGCCACATACTTAGCAATATTTTCTGAAGAGGGGTTTTGGTTCCTGAAGGGTTCAAGGTCGTTCAAAAACTTGTGATCCAAGGTTCCAACCACAGCCTTCACATGCTTTTTGAGCGTTCTAAAATCAATGGTCACGCCTGCCTCGTTTAGGGTGTCAGAGGTCACGTAAACCTCGATTTTCCAGTTGTGTCCATGCAATTCTTCACATGCTCCCTCGAACTCCTTGAGCTGATGGGCAGCAGAGAAGTTTGTGATGACTTTCAATTCATACATGAGATAGGCACTTGCATTTATGTTATTCTGCTTCCCCTGTATATGGCTTTCCGCATTCACTGCAAAAGCCGTCTTCGTTGATGACCCCGATGCAGGTGCCGTCACTGCATAGAATCCGCTTTGAAAAATCAACCCCATCGTCACCGGATTCTGCTGCTGGCTCCCGGTGAGGTATTTCTGTCCCACAGTGGGCGCAGAATCTCCCTTCAAGGGGGATTCTTTCGTGGCATTCAGGGCACTCCCGCGATGGGAGATCAGCTTTGCAATAAGGACACTTCATCATTTAGTACCTCAATTCCTAAATTCGCAATTCCTAAATTCACCAAAGATTGCTCAAAAAGATATACATTCGTCTACCAAAGAAATCTTTAGATCTATCTCTACCCACCAATAGTTGACATGGAGCGAAGGCACT
>DAOVOU010000157.1 GCA_030629475.1 Desulfobacterales bacterium
AACCGTGAACCGTGAACCGTGAACCTGACAACCTGAGTAGTTACGGAGAGGTATCTACATGAGCGTCATTAACTGGACCAAGGCCAAGGACTTTCAAGACATCGAGTATGAAAAGGCAGAGGGGATCGCAAAGATTACCATAAACCGCCCCCATGTCCGAAATGCTTTCCGGCCTTTGACAATTAAGGAAATGCAGCTTGCTTTTGAGGACGCCCGTGAAGATTCGAATATCGGAGTGATTATCCTGACAGGCAAGGGAAAAGAGGCTTTCTGCTCGGGTGGTGACCAGAAAGTACGGGGAGATTCCGGGTATAAGGATGACACGGGTGTTCACCGGCTGAATGCTCTAGACCTCCAGAGGCAGATCAGAACCATGCCAAAGCCTGTAATTGCCATGGTTGCCGGATATGCGATTGGCGGAGGGAATGTTTTGCACATGCTGTGTGACTTAACCATTGCAGCGGATAATGCCATTTTCGGCCAGACCGGGCCCAGAGTAGGGTCTTTTGACGGCGGTTACGGTTCCGGCTATATGGCCAGAATAGTCGGTCAAAAAAAGGCGCGAGAGATCTGGTTCCTGTGTCGGCAATACAATGCCCAGCAGGCCCTGGAAATGGGTCTGGTCAATCATGTGGTTCCCTGCGAAAAATTAGAAGAGGAAACGATAAAATGGTGTAAGGAAATATTGATGAACAGTCCAATGGCCATACGATGCCTTAAAGCCGCATTGAATGCGGACTGCGATGGTCAGGCGGGGCTTCAGGAATTGGCAGGCAATGCCACCATGCTCTTCTATATGACGGAGGAAGGCCAGGAGGGGCGTAATGCCTTCCTGGAAAAAAGAAAACCGGACTTTTCCAAATTTACCAGGAATCCTTAGACGAGAAACTTGGAAACTCATGATCATATATTCGTTGGTATTGGCCTTTTAGCGCTTGGTTGAGTCAAACGGTTACGGTTGCGTAACTCGTTTCGGGATTCGTAGAGCGGCCCGCCCTGGCGCGACAGAAGGTGGATAATGCCACGGAGAGAAAAACCCGGTCTGGGCCAGGGTTACGGATAAATTCGAAAAGCCAATAAAGAGTTTTTACCATCCGGATGCTTATCAAAGCACCTATAAGTCAACGCAACCAAGTGACGGTAAACGAAACGAGCAGCGCAACCGAACAACCAATAACGAATGACACATGAATCAAACACCGGGCAAATGTCAGAAAAGGAAATACACAAATACAAAACATGGCAAATCTGGTTGTTGGCCGCAAGGCCAAAAACCCTGTGGGCAGGGATTATCCCGGTAATCGTTGGCACAGTCATGGCATTCGAGGCCAGGAAATTTCACCTGATATCCTTTCTCGCCACGCTGGCAGCCGCTCTGCTGATTCAGGTTGGAACAAACTTTGCCAATGATCTATTTGACTTTCAAAAAGGAGCAGATAATGAAGCGCGGAAGGGGCCCATGCGGGTTACTCAGGCTCTACTTGTGACACCGCATCAAATGAAGGTTGCTACGATAACGGTATTGGTGCTGGCATTTCTGATTGGTATTTATCTGGCCTGGCGAGCAGGATGGCCGATTTTGATTATCGGACTATTATCGATCTTATTTGCCGTGCTTTATACCGGCGGGCCGTTTCCATTGGGTTATATGGGTCTGGGGGATATACTCGTACTGATATTCTTCGGCCCTGTGGCTGTGGGGGGAACATACTACATTTTTGCCGGGCACATCAACACGGCCGTATTGCTGGCAGGGTTTGCCCTGGGGATGATTGCCACGGCGATCTTAATCGTGAATAATCTTCGGGATGAAGAAACGGACAGAAGGAGCGGGAAAAATACTTTGGCAGTGCGGTTTGGCAGCGGCTTTGCCAAAGCGGAATATCTGGTAATGATTTGCGGCGCCATGTTGCTGCCGATAATCATCTATTTCGTGGAAGGGAGGCACGGCTGGGCGATACTTGCTGCACTCTACATCTTTCCTGCCATTCCTGTCATAAGAAAGGTATTTACAGGTGTCGATGGCCATGTATTAAATGATGCCCTGGCAGGCACGGCACGGCTTATGGCCGTATTCGGCTTCCTGTTTTCACTAGGCTGGTTATTATGAAAATCTGCCGGCTTTCCTTGATCGATTTTGAACTGCCTTTCAGGACTCCCCTAATTACTGCCCGCGGCTCATTCAATCGTCGAAAAGGGATCGTTATCTTCGCCAGGACAGATGATCGGTTTTCCGGAATCGGCGAGATATCCCCCTTAGATGGTTTTAGCAGGGAAAGCCTTCCACAAGCGAGACGGAGTGCCCAGCATGTGGCCGATTATCTGGACAATGCAGAGGTGCCGGCCGATCCGGAAGCCCTGGCGCAAGTCATCGGGCATTTGGAGGATAAATTGAGCGCGCCGCCATCTGTATTATTTGGCTTTGAAATGCTCCTTGGGGATCTTGCAGGCAAAAAAGCTGACCTTTCGCTTTCGAGCTGGTTTAGTGGCAATGCCTTAAGGGATGTGGCGGTGAATGCGATTCTCACAGGATCGCCTGAAGATATTCAAAGACAATTAGCCTCAAAAAGAGCCAGGAATTTTCGGGTCTATAAGATTAAAATCGACACCGGAGACATAAAACCAGCTATCGAGAAGATTAAGGCGGTGCGAGACAGGGTGGCGGATGACGTAATGATTCGGCTGGACCTCAACAGAGGCCTCGATTTGGAAGAGGCTGTGGGCCTGCTCAAGCAAACAAAGGAATTTGGAATTGAATATGTGGAAGAGCCGTTGAAAGAGCCGACGACGCAGGGCTTGAGGACATTGCGGGAGAAAACCGGATTACGGATTGCTCTGGACGAAACAGTGGGAGAAACCGATAGATTTTATGACCTCCTGAACAGTGACGCCTGCGACGTGATTGTGGTGAAACCCATGGTGGTGGGCGGGATTAACAAATCCATCAAACTCTCTAAAATATCAGCGAAACAAGGCATCAAAACGGTGATTACATCCACACTGGAATCCGGCATTGGCGTTGCCGCCTGTTTTCATGTGGCGGCTATGCTGCGTGATCATGTTCTTGCGAGCGGCCTGGATACTCTTGATCTGTTCCGGGATAGCATCATTAATGAAAACCTTCCGATAGTCTGTGGGCACATGAATGTGGCGGAAGGACCGGGGCTGGGCGTCAGTCTCAGAGATTCGCTGATACCTTCCATTGTGTGAACATAGAAACATAGACCTTGAGAAAAATATTGTAACCGTTCATGGAGTGTTGGAGTGTTGGAGTGTTGGAGTGTTGGAGTAATGCCATATGCGAAGAAATAAGAATCGTCGCTACGCTCAATTCCAGAATTGTGAATTTGGGAGTCTAAGAATTGAGTTCCGTGTCTTTTCTTTAGTGCAATACTCCAGTACTCCAACACTCCAGTACTCCTTTTTCCTATTAGAGATATAGCAAAGATGGAAAGAATCACCTGTTCCCTTTACACCAGCAGCATACGATACCCCCACAGCATTGCCTTTTGTGATTCACGACATGGTATCAGTTTTCAGGAAGCCGAAATTCGGATCCGCCGTATGGCCCATTGGCTCATAATGCTAGGCACAAAAAACAGCGATAGAATCGGACTGCTTTCAGAAAATTCAATCGATTATGCTGTTGGAGTATATGCCATAAACAGGATTGGCGCCTCTATGGTTTCATTGAATCTGCGGTTAACGGAAAAAGACTGGAAACAGCAATCGGAATTATCCCAATGCCGAATGATTCTCTCTGACAAGAATCACTATGACCGGGCGAAGTCATTGGGATTGCCTGTCTACATCTTGGAGGATGGTCCTCAAACATCGCTGAACAGTAAAGCAGAAAAGGTCGAACGATTAATCTCCGAGAATATTAATCCGGACAAGGAAGCCTCCGTAATTTTTACCTCGGGCACCAAAGGGATTCCAAAAGGAGTTATTTTGACCAATGGCAATTACTACTACAATGCACTCGCATCGAATTTGAATCTTAAATTGGCAGCCGGGGATTGCTGGCTTTTGTCCTTGCCGTTATACCATGTGGGCGGGTTGTCGATTCTGCATCGGTGCGCACTTGCCGGCGCATCGGTCTATGTGACTCATGGTTTTAACTGTGAAGAAATAAACAGTCTGATAGAAGCGTCCAGGATTACCCATCTTTCTCTTGTACCTACTATGGTGCAACGGTTGATTGAATCAAGGGGTAATAAACCAATGCCGTACACTGTCAAGGTAATCCTACTGGGAGGGGCGCCAGCACCCAAAAAGATGGTAGAAAAAATCAGACTACTCAGATTACCGGTCCTTACCACGTATGGCATGACGGAATCAGCTTCACAGATTACCAGCATGTCTCCCGGTGATCCGGCGGACAAATTATCCACTTCGGGAAAACCATTAAAGCATGTTCAGCTTCGGATAGTCGATTCCGAGGGGAAAGACGTTCCTCCAGGCGTACAAGGAGAGATTATCGTCAAAGGGAAAATCCTTTTCAGAGGTTATCTCAATCGTGATGTATGGAGAAAATGGCATGATGATCAATGGTTTGTTACGGGGGACAAAGGATATTTCGATTCCGATGGATATCTCACTGTAACAGGCAGGGTGGATGACATGTTTGTCTCCGGTGGAGAGAATATTTATCCCGGGGAAATTGAGGTTGAGGCGGCATCTTACCCCCACATCAGGGCCTGTGCCGTTTTAGCGGTTGATGATACTGAGTGGGGAAAAAGACCCGTGCTTTTTGTTGAACCAGTAGAGACAGTAGAATTCAACGAACAAGACATGGCCGCATATCTCAAGACGAGACTGCCCAAGATCAAAATACCGGAAAAAATCATTTCCCTGAATCGATTGCCCCGAGCCGCGATTGGGAAAATAGATTACGCTGCTTTGAGGGAGCTTTATCAAAAGGAATATTCCTCTTAGGTTGTAATGGTTCACCGCAGAGACCGCAGAGGACGCAGAGATAACCCTTGTTTTTCTAAAAAGGTCCTCTGCGATCTCTGCGTACTCTGCGGTAAGAGTTTTAAAATTGATGCAGACCGGGACCGAGCTCCCGATGGACCGCCATCGCCGCTCCGATAACCGCTTCTGTGATGCTATTTAACTGCTTTGTCATCTCTGCGTTCTCTGCGTTCTCTGCGTTCTCTGCGGTGAACGGTTACAAATGATCAAGGTGATTTCTCGTATTGCTCCAGCGCCTGCCGCAATTCCTCGGGGATAGGTCTCTTCTTGAGTGTAGTCTTATCCACGCAAACATGGACGGTTTTGACGCTGCCCACCAATTCTTGATTCTCCAGGAAATATTCATAAACCAGAGTGAAAGATGTGCTGCCGATTCTATTCACATTGAGAACAATGGTGATCTCATCTTCCAGCCCTAGCATTTGATGATAATCGGATTCCGCACGCACAATCGGAAGCAAGAAAGATTCCTGTCCTATTATTCTGCCCAGTGAATAACCGATTTCTTCAAGAAACAACTCATAAGTGTCGTGGGCAAAAACAAAGTAATTTACAAAAAAGATCACTCCTGCCGCATCAGTGTCTTTCAATCGAATGACCCTTCGTGTTTTAAAGCTTGTCACTTCTTGTTCCACCTTTTGTAACCGTTCACGGGTTCAGAGGTTCAGGGTTCAGGGTTGAGTCTTGATCTTCTGGTAATAATCATCAGGGATTTTTACCTGTCACTATGATAAGATCGAATATTGAATACCAACTTAGGGGGCTGACGATCGT
>DAOVOU010000265.1 GCA_030629475.1 Desulfobacterales bacterium
AAAATCATCTTGGGATGTCGCGCCAGGGCAGGCCTAACTGGCTGTTAACAAAAGGATGACGCGTCAATAAAGAAAGTTCACCGTTCAAAGTTCATAGGTTCAAAGGTTGTCAACCCTGAACCCTGAACCGTGAACCGTGAACCCTTGTAAAGTAGACTATAACCTTGAACCCTGAACCTGGAACCGATCACTTTAGGTAGGAATGATTGACCCGAATTCACGGCGATCCCTCTGTCCTGGTGGAATTCGTTTTCTTGGTCCGGACCGTCAGTTCCAAGAGCTTTCCCTGCCTGTCAATTTTGAACAGAAAGGTCGAAGCCCCTTTTGTTCCGGCGACGGCATTGTGAAGATCAGATAGGTGAGATACAGGGTTTCCGTCAATAGCGACCAGGGTATCCTGTGGTTTAATTCCAGCCCGCGCTGCCGGGCTTTTTGGCATGACGTCTACTATGAGCACGCCTTTCCCCTGATCCAGGGTCTTAAGTCGAATCCCCACCACAGACCTTCTTGGCCCTCCAGGGCACAGCCCGCTCAGGTCCGCAAGCCTTTCGGCCGGGGTTACCCAGATATAGTCTGCCACATCGCGTTCCACCTCTGTGCCGACGGCAAGTGGCATGACGGTTCGAAAGGGGGCTTTTGTGCGCTTGAATGCACGGTTCGGGATGCCGAACTTGTGCGCTATGTGGCCATTTCCGGTGATCACTAGCATCCGCTTATTATTCAGTGCCCGCGAGATCGCCTCTGCCATGGAATCCTCCCAAACGCACTGGGCCTCATAGAAGGATTCAAATGCGCTTATTTCATCAGACTCATGGGTGCCAAAAGCGGATTCAACATAGGTTCTGTGTTCTTCCGCAGAGGTGTCAACCTCCTGTGCAATCTGGTCCCGCTCCTTATCTGAAAGGCCATCCAGTCCCATCCTGGCAACCTTCTCGACAATTGAGCGTGGAACATTGATGGCTACCACCTTCAAAGAATTTTTTCTTATGAAATCGAGAATCTCACGGTAAAGGGCAAAATCGAATTTCCACTTCTCCTCCCAGCCTACTTCCTTCAAGAAGGTCTCCTCGTCCAGCCGGCCTGCACTCCATTGATCCAACGCATGCTGATCAGAGCTTACAAACATCTCCATACCTACCAACAGCGCGGGATCTTTCTCATAAAATGCCTTGAGTATCCTGAGTTGTACATCATGGTGTGCCTCATTGCTATGTCTCTCCCCAACATAAACAATCCGGACGTCTTCAAGGTCAGCCATGAGTTCCTCAAAGGAAACGACCTGGCCGGTTTCAGTGCAAACAATGGTCCCTATCTCAAAGCCCTCCGATATACCTTTGATACGCACCACGGTTGCCATTCTCAGCTTCTTTATCACTCCACAGGCTGACACATACATACATAAGAAGATAGAGGCCGCTACGATTATCAAACGCATGTCAAAATCTTTCTGTTCACCGTAACTACTCAGGTTGTCAGGTTCACGGTTCACGGTCGGCTACTTTGCGCTTTTGTAACTGCTCGGGTTCACGGTTCACGGTTCACCGTTGACAGGTTAATCTCTGAACCGTGAACCTTGGAACCTTGAACCTAAGTAGTTACTCTTCATCGCTCTCTAACCTTGAACCGTGAACCTTGGAACTTTGAACCTGAGTAGTCACCTTTCCCCCTTGATTATTTACCCTCTCTTCGATTAATATCGCCATCCATGAAATTAGATAAAAATCCCTTGTTTCGAAAGGTGGCCAGCCCCTGGTATGATTCCGATCCCTTCTGTCTTGTGATTTCAATCCTCGCAGCACATATCTTTTATTTTAGCACCGTAGGCATCAGTGTTGCCCTGGAACACCACCAATACGAGCGCTATTGTTGGGTACCCATCACGCTGATGTTCTTGAGCGGCATACTGCTGGTCACCAATCTTTTTCGTATACTGAGCCGTATGGTCAATCGTTCTACCGAAGAAGAATAAGGTCAAGTTAGTTCGCTTCGCTCACAATTGGAATACTGGAATATTGGAATGGTGGAATGTTGGGTGTAAGAGGATTTTCGTCTTTTTTTTACATCGTTCCAATATTCCATCATTCCATTATTCCTCGATCGAATTTGCAATAGTGTCTATAAATAACTACCATTTCAATGGGTTGTAGAAATCCCGAGACGTCTGATTACAGAATATCTGGAAGCCTCTCTACGTGTTCTTCGGAAACATTTACCGCAGCGTACTGCCCCAGAGCCTCGATGGCCACCACCACACGCCCGAAACCACGATACCTTACAAAGGTGCCTACCACGCCTGCAAGAGGCCCCTCCACGACCATGACGCGATCCCCTTTTCTAAACCGGGTGCCGGTTTCCACAGGGTTGTCCACGGCAACCATGATCCGAAGGGAATCAATCGCTTCATCCGGTACGGAGATCGGGCCGTCCTTGTTTCCAATAAGACGGACTACGCCTATGGTCTTCACTATCTCCAGGCGCTCAGGGGCATTGAGATCGCTTCTTGTAAAAACATAGCCAGGAAACAGAGGGACCCGGATCTTCTTGCGCCGGTCACGGCGCTTGCTTATCACCGTTATCTTCGGAAGAAAGGCCTCGAGGGATTTCCCTTGAAGCCCGTCAAAGACGACCTGTTCAAAGCGGCTTCTGGTGTGAACCACGTACCAGGCAGGATGCATGTCACCTTGCGCCGTCATTAAAGTTGCCCCTGTACCAGAATGTTCTATCCCTCGCTACAGCTTTCTAATCTGCTTTTTCTATTTGTCACGTTCGTACCCACGCCCGAACTCGCCAAGTCCGTACAGGCTTACCCCAACAAAGTACTCTCGCTCGTCCATTGTCCTGTCATCCGTATAACTAAAGTTCAAGGCCCAACACTGAGATTCATACTTGAATCCAACAACCGATTTGACGTCCTTGTCGTCCATGAGATTGCGCTCATGTTCCCAGTAAACCGAGACCGGGTCAAAAAGCTTCACAAACACCTTTGTGAAAATGCTCCTGTTGCCGGACTCGTCGGTGCCATTCTCCGGAGTATATCTCCTGTTGCCGGGTTCGTCGGCGCCATTCTCCCGAGTATATCGGTAATCCACCGACCCATAATCTCCCCGCCTATCACACAGTGTTAGGATCGCGTTGTAGCTCGTGAATTCACTATCATAGGGCGACCAGGTCGCATCTGCATCCAGGTCCAGGCAGTCATAAGGCCTGAATTCTAACTCTCCCCTGATGTCAGAAAAGGGCCTTCTCTCCTTACCATTCTTCTCCCTCCGGGCTTCTGTAATATCATACTCTTGGCTGAGTTTGATCCGACAAAAATCGTTGTACCTGTACCGGGGAACCAGAGATTCTCCTTGAGGCGCCGGCTCCATTTCTGCAACGGGTTTAGAGTCCTCCAGAACCCTGGCTGTAAAATTGTTCGTGATCGAGTACGTCACAACATTTTTCTTATCTATCCTGCTTACAAAGTCGGGGAGGTCTTCCTGTTCCAGGTCAGGAATATATTCATACACCACTCGCGGCTTGATTGCATGTTTTATTTTGTCAACGCTTGTTCCTTTCAGGTTGAATACCCTGGAGATTTCCGTGGACAGGTCTGCCTTCAAATCGTATATTTCCCGTGATTCCAACCGATCTTCTTTCCCGGTCGTGTCATCCTCATATTCTTCAACCCGCCAAATGGTCTCGCGTCCGCCAACAGAGGGTTCAAAGTCAACATACTTGCCAAGGGACACAGGGTAGTAGACCCTCGGATGCAGATCTACAGAGTACCCACGGGTTCCCACCTCCCGCCAAAAATGGTCACAGGAAGATTCCAGGTCAAAATAGAAAGGGGTATCGGAGATTTCTTGTTTTGAGCCGGTAAAGTTGACCGATGGCAAGTTCTGCTGCTGCTGTTTGGATTGCAATTTCTGGCTCTGTACGTATTCCCGGTTTTGCTCGATATATTCCTCCGAATCATATCTTCGTTTCCGGGTGATCACATGATCGTACCAGCAAAAATCGACATTCAAGCTGTACTGATCCCAGCCCCTGTTCAGGTTCAATTGGTTCAGCCGGACGGTTTCGGTTTCATCATCGAGTTCCCTGCCAAATTCTTTAAGGAAATAATTGTCAGAGTGTTCATAGCCTGAATAGCCCGTGTCAAA
>DAOVOU010000184.1 GCA_030629475.1 Desulfobacterales bacterium
ATAGCCGGCCTTGGCCACCTCCAGGGCCGCACTCAGGCCGGTTACACCGCCTCCCATTACCATGATCCTCTTGTCAATGGGCTCCTCCGGCTGGTAAGGCTCGACAGGGAGTTTCTTCTCGGCCTCAGCCATGCCCATGCGGAGATAGTCTTCAGCCATCTCCTGGATGAACTCATCCACTTCCCCTTCCTCTTGGGGTTTGTGGCTCCAGATCACGCCTTCCCTCAAATTGACCCTCTCTACAATGGCCGGGCCAAAATCAAAGACATCGTAAAGCACACGGCGGGAACAGGCAGCAATAACGACCGTGTTCACTCCTTCGCTCTCTATGTCCTGCTTGATCAGCTCAATGCCTTCCGGGGAGCACATGATGGGATGGGTGTGGCGGATTTTTATTTTCGGGGGAACCTTTTTCTCCAGTTTCTCTATGTCAAGGGCCTCTCCGATCCCGCAACCTGTGCAGATATATACGCCTAACTTTTTCTCCATTGTCGATTACCTCCTAGCTACTCACCAAGGTTTGAATGGCCTTAAGGGCCACACCCGTGGCATGTTGATTGGATGAGGTCACATCCAGTGGCTTCACAGCACAACCCGTGGCATACATTCCCCCTCTGTCAAGGTCTGAAACCACAAAGCCGTCAGGGTCATACTTGACGTCGCCCGGCAACTTGGTGTCTACCGTGTTCGGAACCATCCCTGTGGCGAGTACAGCCATGTCAACCGTTTCCTGGACCTTTTCGCCGGTCACCGCATTTTCTGCCACCACCGTGATATCCTTGGTGCCGGGATCTTCCTGAACTTCGGCCACCTTACCCTTGATCAGGAAGATGTTCTCGTCCTCTTTGATCTTTTTGTAAAACTTTTCATAACGCTGTCCGGGCGCCCTGATGTCAATGTAGAATACGAAAATCTTGGCCTCAGGGTATTGCTCCCTCACGTAGGTGGCCTGTTTCAACGATGCCATGCAGCAGATGTAGGAACAGTAAGGCAGATGGTTTTCGTCTCTCGAGCCCGCGCATTGAACAAAGCCGATCTTTGAGATCTTCTTGTTATCCGAAGGACGCAAGATCTTCCCGTTGGTCGGGCCGTTGAGGGAGGCAAGGCGTTCCATCATCATGTTCGTAATCACGTTGGGGTATTCGAACCCTAAGTTGTCTATCTTCGAGGCATCATAGGGCCTCCAGCCTGTCGCCCAGATAATGGCGCCAACCTTGAGGTTAACCGTTTGGGGCTGCATATTTAGGTCAATGGCGTCGTACTTGCATGCTTCAACAGCCCGCTTGGCGTCGTCTGTGCCGATAATCTTGGGAGAGATAACGTAGCGCATGGGAAAGGAAAACTCATGAGGCAAATAGGCCCCTTTCGTGGTACCCATATCGAAATTGAATTCATCTGGGAGCTTTGTCATGCAAACCTTTTCACACTCGCCACAACAGGTGCACTTTTCGTTCACATAGCGAGGATTGATTTTTACAGTCACGTTATAGTTTCCCGGACCCCCTGAAACGCTCTGGACCTCAGCCAGGGTATAGAAACTGATCCCGGGATTATCCTTGATCCTTCTGAAATTGATCTCAAGGCCGCATGCCGGAGGACATAGCTTGGGAAAGTAGTGCTTCAACTGAGCGACTCTTCCGCCCAGAGAAGGATTCTGCTCCACAAGAACAACCTCATAGCCCACTTCAGCGGCTTCAAGGGTTGCCGTCAACCCGCTAATCCCTCCTCCCACAACCAGGATGCTCCCCTTCTTTTCTTCAGCTCTTTGTTCTTCTGTCATGCTATTCCTCCGATTAAAAAAATCTCCAGGCGCCGCCTGCGCGGCGCCTGGAGGTCCTGAATATCATCCTAACCGATGCCGACTCCTAATCCGGGACGATCTTGACATAGTCCCTTTTCAACATAGTCCACTCTTTGGTTGCCAGGTCATACTTGGAGTTCGTAAAGCAGAACCAGTCCTTGTCATTTTGTCCTGGAAAGTCCGCCCTGTAATAAAAGCCAGGATAGCGGGACTCCTCTCTGAAGAGCATGTGCCGGCAATGGAGCTCCACGGTCCACAGCCGGTGTCTCATCTCGTGGGCCCGCAGCAGCTCATGCAGATCGCCAGCGCCCAGTTTCATAGAATCCTCGTGCATTACCTTGAACATATCCATGATGATCTTTAAGCTGGTCCCACTGGTCTGATAGTAGGTAGACCAACCAGCGCCATACTCATTAGTGGCTTTCATCAATCGCATGGAGAAGCCGGAGGCCTTCAGATAATTCGGGTTGATGTCCTGAGCTGTGGTGTACTCGTAGTTATCCAGGTACAGCCTGACCGGTTGGTATAGATAGTCTACCAGGTCCTGTGTAGACTCCGTGGGCGTGGGCGTAAAGTCATTGTCCCGCAGATACCTGCACATCTCCTTGGCGGCAATGCGGCCCTCCGCATGGGAGCCTGAAGAGAACTTATGCCCCGAGGCACCGACCACGTCTCCAGAAACAAACAGGCCATTAACGGTGGTCATGCGGTTATAACCCGTCTTGTACGAATCGGGTACCCAGTCTTCCATCGGCCCGCCGGCCCAAACGCCACAGCACCCGGAATGAGAACCTAACAGGTAGGGCTCGGTGGGCATGACCTCAGAGTTCTTCTTTTCAGGCTCGGTGTCTGTTGCACACCACAGATTGGCCTGGCCGCACGTCATGTCAAGGAAGTCCTCCCAGGCCTCGGATTCGAGGTGCTTGAGCTCTTTCTTGTCCATGGTCTTGCCGAGCTCGGCCAGGGCAGTCACAGTATCCATCATGATCGGGCCACGGCCTTCCTTCATCTCCGCCAGCATGAGGTGGTTCCTCAGGCAGGTGGGGGTCACCGCAGCCGTCCCGTAAGGTGCGTACTTTTGGAGCTCCGTCTTGGCAAAATCACTCGCTGCAAAGTTTTCACCCAGTGCGTTTAAGCACTTTGCCTTGAAGAGCAGGAACCAGGCACCCACAGGACCATAGCCGTCCTTGAAGCGAGCCGGTGTGAAGCGGTTCTCCATCATCGTCATCTCAGCACCGGCCTCCATGCAAAGGGTATAGCCGGACCCTGAGTTCCATACAGGAAACCAGGCACGTCCCTTACCCTCGCCCTGGGCGCGAGGCATATAGATGTTTACCGCACCGCCAGCGGCAACCTGTACGGCCTTTGCCTTAATCACATATACCTTGTTATCGCGGACGCTGAACCCAACGGCGCCGCAACAGGTATTCTCCTTGTTGGCATCCAGGAGGAGCTTCGTGATGTAAACCCTCTCCAGGACGTTCTCTTCGCCGAGTGCCTTCTTGGCTGCCTCGGCCACAATGCACTTGTAAGACTCGCCGTTGATCATGATCTGCCATTTGCCGGTGCGAACAGGCTCGGCGCCATCTTTCAATAGGCCAATCTCAAGGCCCTTTGCGCCGTCAATGCTCTTGCCCTCTGCGCTCTTTTTCCAACAGGGAAGGCCCCATTCTTCAAAGAGGTGGACAGAGTCGTCCACGTGCCGGCCCAGATCGTAGACCAGATCATCGCGGGTAATGCCCATCAGGTCGTTTCTGACCATCCTGACGTAGTCTTCGATGGGGTTTTCGCCAATGTAAGTATTGATGGCCGAAAGCCCCTGGGCGACCGCACCGCTTCGCTCCAGGGCCGCCTTGTCAACCAAAAGGATGCTCTTGTCCCCCGACCATTTCTTCATCTCAAAGGCAGCGCCACAGGCAGCCATGCCGCCCCCCACGATCAACAGATCCACTTCTCTTTCCTCAACCTCTGGATCCCTTACCGCGAGAAGCTCTCCCGTCGGTTTACTCGGTATTGCCATATTCGTATCCTCCTTAATACTTAGAGATTAGGTTATTTGCTTGCTCAAACCTCTCCTGACAGATCTCTATACAGTCTGAGGGTTAGACATTGTCTTGCCCTCGGCTTCCTCAGTCGAAAGACAGTTGCTGTCAAGATCTTTACCTACCAGACTCGCGTACTCATTGGCCGCACCTTCCGGTGTGGTCCGGATGGGGAACTTGAAGCGCTTGATCAAGCCGTTTCTGAACTTGCAGGTCCACATGACATCCTCGGTGCCCCTCATGGGCATAACACTGGAGCCCAGGGGAACAAAATCAGAATATCCTCTCACCTCAACCGCCTGGGTGGGGCAGATCTTGACACACGAAAAGCACTCCCAGCACTGATCCGGCTCCTGGTTATAAGCCTTCATGGCTGTTGGGTCCAAGACCATCAGGTCATTGGGGCAGATGTACATGCAGGCCGTCTTTTCCCCGCCTTTACATCCATCACATTTTTCTTGAATGACAAAACTTGGCATTGATTTACCTCCTGAATCGATTTTTTTGAGTACTCCCGGGAAGATCGCCCCACATACCACCATGTGGCTCCATATCTCCCGTTTCAACACGCACCAGTTGTCACATCCCTCCTTTCATCTAAGTTTGTTCGGCCCCTTTTAAGACTCCTGTGTCTCATGATTTGTTTCCCGATACGTTCTGCGGAAAGTAACAGCCTGCGGAACAAAAAAACCGTCGCTCAGTTGCTATGCGCCCTCATAGATCTTAGGCGCTTTGGAGTGGTGGTCAAGTATCGAAAACGATACCGGTTGATGTGAAGAAATTTGAGATATTTCACAAAGAAATCTACGCAATTACAGACTCCAGAACAACGACTCCGTTTACCATCATACGCCCATCTTGTCAAGCCTTTTTGGGCGCAGCTTTAGAGTCTGTCCGACAACTATGCGTCGAGACGTGATACCCACAACATATTGTGCTAGGTAATGATGAGATCATACGTTATATAGTGCTTGAACGAAAACCTATATTTTTTCGGCATCTTTCATTCCTCGGTTTACACTTTCTCAGAAAAAAGAATAAAAGGCTTACGCCTTAACTCCCCAGGTTGGAGCTTCTGGAGTTAATCCGTAAGGATTTTATCTCAAAAAAGTGTAAAGTACTTTTTGGCTTCTGTGAAGGATGCCTTTTTTTTCGGCCAAAAATTCGAAATCCGAAACACGTACTGTTCTCAAGGCGAAAGCCGCAAATCCGTGATGTCCTCAAGGCGTCAGCCGCAAACAATGACAGAAATAAAAATCTTCGGCATCCTTCATTTTCGCCACCATTTTCGCCACAAAGTAGTTTACACTTTTTTTCACCACTCCAGGTTTGGGGTTTCAGGTTTCAGTGTTCAGG
>DAOVOU010000252.1 GCA_030629475.1 Desulfobacterales bacterium
CCACAGGTCACGGCCGGTGTGTATTACATAGCCTCGATCCTCTCCTGTATTATTTTTCCTGTTTCCCACATACCCCTTAAAGTTTACCACGATTTCCGAAGGGTCTCCCAGGTTCGTGGTGACGTCCACTATCTCTAATCTATCGCCTTTTACTAACTTTGCACAGGCCTGGTTCATAAAAAGATGCTCTTTGCCATTGATCCTTGTCTCGAAGAAAAGGACCTCTGGCAGCGCAGAAACCGTATGAGACCGCGACTGCCCTGCATCAAGAACGATGTTGATCATGCCACACGGGTGATGATCCTTGCGCACTATGACCTGAGTTGGACGCATAATTTGAATCGGCTTACGCATATCGTTGAAGGTTCCGTGATCCAGGATGTCTGCGCTAAGACCGCGTTTATAGTTCGCCTCGACATGGGAGATGCTTACGACGTCACCTTGCCCGATGCGTAGGGTATGTCCGTTTGGAATGGCAAAAGGGATGTTATTATTTATTGCCATGACTATATATCGCATGACCGGTGGATCCAGGTAGATGCCAGGAGCTTCCGGTACAATGCCGAGCAGGTCCATAAAGGCGTTGATGGCAAGGTTGTGGTGGTATACCTTTGTTTCCAGCGGGAGAGACTTGCTCGTCTCAATGCCAAAGGCAGGGATACCACATTGAAAGAGGGCATAATAGGTAGCAGATTCCCGTTGCTCGGGATGAATGGTATCTGGATCTCTTGTACGGTGATTGTTGAAACGGAACCGATAGCCTTCCTCCTTTATATCGGAGTTGACCTTTTCTATTACGCGCCTGGCCATATCGCCCAAACGCAAGATTTCGCCGGTTTCGGGAATGGTATAAGTTTCGCAGTCAGCGATAATCGATTGTCCGTACCGTTTCGGGTTCCTCATGGGGCTTTCCCAGCGTTCGGAATAGAACCCGGAGCCGTCATGGAGATTGAGGAGGCAGTTGCTTTCTGAAATGAGCCGTTTCAGGATCGCCACGATTTTTGCCTCATAGTTCTCTTCGGAGCTCTGTCCAAATTTCCGGTTCATGTCTTCATTGACCTGGCGGCGGTTTAACAAAATGGAATAGAAGTTTGCCCTTGGGACTACGATCAGATTTCCTTTGGCCAGCGCCATATCTGCATAAAGGTCTGCAGACAGGAATCCCCCGGGTTCGTTTCCTTGTATGCCCCCTATAAGAAGCAAAGTTCTGCCAGGCTCTTTGCCGTATATCCTGTATACATGAAGTTCACAATCGGTGCCCTGCAAGAAGATCTCATGAGTCCGTTTGGCCCGCGCCATATCGGGCATCAAGAGAAGGGCAACTATCAGGCATGCCACAATCCACATCGGCCTTGTCATCAAAATCCTGGATAGAATACGACGCATGGCACCTCTTCTATGATCGAAGTATCTTGCCCACCTCAAAGACTTCTTCTGCCAGGAGATCCCCGGTGTCCGAATACACATATACTGTGGCGGTCTCGAAACGGTCAATCGTACTGACATCTGTCAATGTCCCGCGAACAAACTTGAAATGGGCAATAGCGAAATATTGTCCTCTTTTGAATATGGCAGGCATTCGATCTTTCAGGGGACTCCACGGGAATGCTCTGATGGGCTCCCCTGAGATCTCCCGGGGCTTGAAAACGACAAAGGTGTACCCTGAAACCCTGCCGCTTTCCTGATCAATATTCTTCAGGGCAAACTTGAATTTAAAGGCGCTGCCATCGGGCTCCCGCCAAACCTCGAGATCTTTAACCAGAATCCTCGCCGGGGAAGCAGGCGACGCAATTTTGTGCTCCTCGGCTTCCGTAGGCAGTGAGGCCACGGCAGCAGGTTTCGCTGTTTCTGATGCCTCCACCCTGGCAGTTTGCTTGGCAGCAGGTTTGGGTGTTTCTGGCGGCTTGACCTTGGCGCTTACAGTGGCGGCAGGTTTCGCTGTTTCTGATGCATTCGCTTTGGCAGTTTTTGTGGCAACCGGTTTCGGTGTTTCTGATGGCTTGGGCCTGGCAGTTTGCTTGGCAGCCTGCCTCGGTTTTGTTGCTTTCGCTGTCACGCGTTTGGTCTTCCGGTCAGAAGCAGGGCTGGCCTTTCTCGCAGTTTGCTTGACACTGTCCTCCAGCACCATCAAGCCAACCAATGCCTTTTCTCTGGCCTTCTCGGCAGTTTCAAGCTCTGCCCTGAGCGCATCCAGGTTGTTTCTCAACTGTGAGTTTTCCAGACGGAGCGACTCGTAAGAAATCACAGAATAACTCGCAACAGCCAACATGGCGGCAAGAAAGGCTGGCAAGGCAAGCAGTAATGATTTGGTTACACGAAAAGAGACAATCTTGCCTAAATCGCCAATCAAAAGGACTGTCCAGCGTCTCCGTGTTTTGTGCGGATGGCCAGGTGTTTTTACCTGGGCATTTTGTGCCAGGTTTCTCGATAGATTTTCCATGCTCCCCCGATGCATTTGAGCCGAAGGCGCTTGATGCCTACAGACTGGTGCCCGCTTGAATCGTATCGCTGCAAAAACGTTGCAGTGCTTTGCTCTGGCCCCTGCTGGATCTTCAGGTCTTCAATCCAAACGCAGATCGAGTCATAGCGTCTGTTCAGTCTCTCTTTATAACGTATCCAGGCCCTCAAATCCATACCCCGTGCCCGAAAATCCGGAGCGTAACATCCGTAATATCGCTGCACGTCTTTGGATCTCCAGGCATCAGCCCATTCGGCAACCAGATCCGCAATCGCCCTGTGGTCTCTGCGGACCCGGTCCAAGCGATTAAGCGCAATCACCAGCGGCCCATTGGCTCCATGGTCCGAGTCCTCCTGCTGGTACACTTCACCTACGATCTTCCAGGTTTTTCCATTCTTTTCCAGGAAGAGCTTCTTCGTGCCCACAGTGCTCACCTGGCGATCCAGGTGTATGACCTGATCAAAGAGGGCCACAGCACAGGGGTTTCCCCGCAGGAGAGTCAAGTTCCGAAGTCTCATGTCAAAGGGAATTTGGGCGCGTTGCCAGGTAGTGCGAATCCGATCCCATACCCCCCACAGGGTGTCAAAATCTCCAGAGGCTTCGCTATAACATGTGCTGTATCTGGCCCTGTCTCCTGTTACAAAAGCAGTTTGCCAGTCCTCCAGAAAGCTCCTGAGGCTCTTTTTATCTGCCAGATGGTTCTCTGCCGACACCATATCGAGCTTTTGCTTGATAATGATCGGCGTACGGTTTAGCTGGATGCATCGAGCCACTATTTCAAGATCATCATTGTCCATCACTACGCAGCCGTTTGAATCACGGGGTCTGATCGGCTTGTTGCTCCCGTGCAGCCAGATGTTATTCCCCCCCCGGTTAGACTTTCGATCCAAAAGGTTGGGGTAATCCATGACAAAGGCCCCATTGCCATAAGTAGGGTTCAATTCCCTTTTCTTGGAAGCCCTCGTAAAGAAGTAAATCCCTTCTGGGGTCCTTCGGTCTCCGGATTTCTGCTTGTTCCCAGCAACTTCACCCGTGGAGCACGGAAACTTGTGCTTCAGACAAAAGGTGTCTTTGTATTCGTAAAGGCTTACAGTTTGGGTATGTTTTTCCACGACAATGGCATAGGCTGGGCCATCATCCGAACCGAGGCTGATGAGACTGTCGAGAATGAGATCCACGCCAGGCTTATGGCGATCGGAGACGCTGCTGGCGTAGACGCAGGCGAACAGGGTAAGGAGTAGTAAACACTGGGAAAGGAAGACATGAATAACTCGGGTACACTTTGAAGCAGATCTCATGTGAGGAAACATCATAAGAAAGTAAACTGCAAAATATGTGCCGTCATAGTCTTCACAGTAAACCATAGGTTGAACGGTTCAACATTCACAGTTCCAGGTTGAAGAGCCCCCGGCCCAGACCGGGACTACATGGGCACCAAAATCATTTTGGGATGTCGCGCCAGGGCAGGCCTAACTGGCTCATATCAAAAGGATGACGCGTCAATAAAGAAAGTTCACCGTTCAAAGTTCATAGGTTCAAAGCCCGCCCTGGCGCGACACGCTTGTGAGGGACTATCACGCTCACCAACCAGGTCTGGGCCAGGGGTTGTCAACCCTGAACCCTGAACCCTGAACCCTGAACCCTGAACCCTGAACCCTTGTAAAGTAGACTATAACCTTTGAACCGTGAACCCTGAACCTTGAACCGATCACTTTAGCTAAAGGTCATCTGGTCTACATAATCAAAACCGTTTCAGAACCCGTTCAAAACCTGGAAGAGCCCGCCTTATGGTGTCGTCATCTACACAAAACGCAATGCG
>DAOVOU010000002.1 GCA_030629475.1 Desulfobacterales bacterium
ATTCCTAAGGGTGGAACGGAGGTTCTGAGGGATCTTATCCGGCATTTCTGGCTGTGGATTGATTCATAAAATTGGTGTCATAAACTCAGGAGTCAAATTTCTACAACCTGTTGAAATTATAGCTCGTTATCAGCTTGACTGCAATCCCAAGAAAGGAATGATGGACACGAAGTGTAATGTTCTCAAGCCGTCAGGCGCAACCTTGTGCTCATAGCGGCCTCCGGCCCGTAGGGCCTACGCCCCGGAGGGAGCGAAGCGGAGCTAAGTTCTAAGAAGAGTTCAGAAAATGAAAGCACTGAAATCTCTTTGGAAAGATACTAAAGAGCGGTTTGATAGAGTCGAAAAATCCCTGGTTGATTGTTATATTGCTTTTCTGCGAGAAGTTGCAAAAGTCTTTTTAGAGCAAAATGGAAGAGTATTTTTCCGGGAGAACTTGAAAACATCAGATATCAAATATGAAGCCGAGAAACCAAATGGCACTTATGCACGGAAAAGGGACGGAATTTAATAGATTGACATCGCAGGAGTAAAGCCCTCATTGATAGCAATTGGCTATCACCGGTCGTTCAATGACATTGGGTCAACACGGAGCGTACAACAACAAGCCACTTGAAGCTGTTGTTCAAATGGCTGGACTAGGCCCGGATTCAGATCAGGCCCACTGGGCCATAAGCGAAATCAAGTGCTTTCTTGACTCCTACTGGAAATGGGTCCACAGTTTGGTGTTATTCGGTAGTTATGCATTAGAGGCTGCCCTTGAGGCCTTTACCAGGTGTGTCGTGTAGCAGTACTACCGTTGCGCTACCCGGTAACTTCTCAATAAGGCTGGCCAATCATAACCGGATCATGGCTTTGAGTAAATGACAATAGCCTATTGGCTTTTGGAGTTTAGGCGTAAGCCTTTTATAAAATCCTTACGGATAAACTCCGCCCGAACTTATTGAGAACTTACCTTACCCGGAAGTTATTTATATATTTATGAACGTCCCGCTGTTTTTTAAAAAGTCTCCTGGCCATGATTTTCCACGTTAGGAACGTTGGGGGATTTAGAGCTTTTTTGTCCTGACACGCCTCTTGCGCTGCCGCTTGGATAGGCGGCGTGATGGTCCTTTCTTTTTTGTGGTCGGTGCCCAGCCCACTTCTTCTTCCTCGCCGAAATCCATCAGGTCTAGATCAGGGTGTGTGACCATCTTCATCTTGTTCTCAAACTCTATTGAATCTATGGTTGCCGCCCCGTGTTTGGCAGCAAAAACAGCAATTTCCCTGTCGGAAGTCACCACAACGGCCCGCTCCTGGTCACGGGCTGCCAGTCGCTTGATAACGCTGTCAGCCAGTTGCCCCGGCCGTGAAAACACAACGTCGATTCCCTTACAGCGGGTTCTTCGTTCCATGTGGGTGTCGGCATTTGCCCCGTCAAAGACCACGGTAACCGGGTGATGTTTGACCCTTTTGTAAGAAGCCAGGCACTTGAGCAGGGCTTCCCGGCCTTCCTCCAGACTGCGATGCTCAATGACGCTGAGGGTCGGAGACTGACGGATCAGATTGTAGCCGTCTATGACGATGTGAATGGACATGATAAAATCGCTATGCGATTTTATATGATGCGGCTTCGCCGCTTCAAAAAGAAGATACCTGCAAAATCAATCACGAAGAGGCTTTTAACCTGGCAATCAGCCGCTCCAGATCCTCATTGCCGTAAAACTCAATTTCAAGCCTTCCCCGATCTCCCCGCCTTATGATACGTACCCTGGTACCAAGGTGCCGGGTCAGATCATCGGCCAGGTTCTCCATGTAAACATCCTCTGATGACCGAACCTTTGCGCTCGAAGCCCTGGGCTTGCGGTCTTTGAGTTTCTTGACCAGGGCCTCAGCGGCCCGGACAGAGAGACTCTTGGAAACTATGCGACGCCAGGCCTCTTTTTGGTGAGCAGGGGTCTCAGCAGCCAGAAGCGCCCTTGCATGGCCCATGCTTAACGTGTTGTTGATGATATCGGCCTGGATCGGCTTGGGCAGATTCCGAAGCCGCAAAAAATTGGCCACAGTAGAGCGATCCTGACCCACGCGTTTGGCTACCGCTTCCTGGGTAAGGCCAAATTCCTTGATCAGGCGATAATAGGCCTCGGCCTTCTCCAAAGGATTCAGGTCTTGCCGTTGGATGTTTTCAACCAAAGCCAGCTCCACCATTTCGGACCCAGAGACATCCTTGACAACCACCGGAACCTGTTTGAGCTTGGCTACGCGGGCTGCCCGCCAGCGGCGCTCTCCAACCACCAATTCATAGCCTGTGGGAACTGTGCGCACAACAAGAGGCTGAATAATACCTTTCTCCTTGATAGAGTCCGATAAGTCCTTTAGCTCCTGTTCGGTGAAACGCCGCCTCGGCTGATATGGATTGGGCCGGATCGAGTCAATATCACAATAAAAGAAAGACCTTGGTTCTAAGTCCGATGTTTCCACGTCAGGTATGAGGGCGTCGAGACCCCGACCCAATGCCTGTTTCTTAGGCATGCTGTCTCCTCCCACCATTCATGATTTCTTTGGCCAGGGCCAGATAGCTCTGGGCCCCATGGGATGTGATATCGTAAAGGAGTACGGGCTTCCCAAAACTGGGGGCTTCTCCCAGCCTCACGTTTCGCGGGATACGAGTCTTGAAAACCAGATCCTTAAAGTATTTTTCGGCTTCTTCGGCAACCTGATGCGAAAGGTTGTTTCGCCTGTCGAACATTGTCAGGAGAACCCCTTCAATCACAAGGCCGGGATTCAGATGCCTCTTGATGCGCTTGAAGGTTTGAAGGAGCTGGCTTAGACCTTCCAAGGCATAAAATTCGCACTGTAGGGGAATCAACAAAGTGTGGGCTGCCGTCAGGGCATTTACAGTAAGAAGGCTTAAGGAAGGGGGACAATCAAGCAGCATATAAGCGTATTCGTCAGCAAGGGGTCTTAGGAGGTCCTGGAGGAAGGTTTCCCGGTTTGGCTGTGAGATCAACTCCACCTCAGCCCCGATCAGGTCAATACATGCGGGAAGAACCTTTAGATGAGCCAGGTCCGTATCTACCACAAGGCCTTCAACAGAGTCCTTTTGAATCAAGCCGTGATAGAGATTCTTAGAAACCTCGGCCTTATTTATACCAACGCCAGTAGTCGCGTTTCCCTGGGGATCGCAGTCAACGAGCAGGGTCTTGCGCTCGGCCACAGCAAGGGCAGCACCAAGGTTCACCGCAGTAGTGGTTTTGCCTACACCCCCCTTTTGATTGGCTATGCAAATAATATGACTCACAGAAAGATTTTCTACCATAAAATCGGTCTTTTTCAAAGTCATAACGTAACTTCTCAAAAAGTCGAGGCATATCGCAATCCCCCCTCACCCCTGGCCCAGACCCTGGCCCAGACCGGGTTTCTCTCTCTGTGGCATGGTACAGCTTCCCTGGCCCAGACCGGGTTTTTCTCTGCGGGGCATTCTCCGGCTTCTGTCGCGCCAGGGCGGGCAGGGCGGGCCAAACCCTCTCCCCCTGTGGGCTCCGGCTCGGAGAGCCTACGCCTGGAGAGGGGAGAGGGCGGGGTGAGGGGGTCGTCGATGTTTTCCTTGATTTATTCATTGTTCACGATTATGTTATGAAATAAGGTGTACTTAGCCCATCTTGAGGGCAACTCGTAACCAAGAACCTAGCACCCTTCGGGCGAACCAGATGCTTGTTTCTGGATACTGGATTGTGAATATAACTAGCACATCAATAAATTTGAAATGTCAAAAAGCTGGAATTGAGCCCGCCTGTGCGGATCTACGACATCCAGCATCAAGCATCCAGTATCCAGTATCGTCTTGGTTCGTATAGCCCATCCTATGGTCTCAAAAGCATTTGGCAAAAAGAAATCTCCAGGATTAACTATACCATGCGCCTCGCAAGAATAGCCCTGGTCACGCTTCTCATAATAGCCGTTGCCATGCGAAGTGGCTCTGAAGGCTATCTATTTGCCTCATCTTATATCTACTTGACAACCAAGGAAGAAAAGGAACTGGGCAAGAAACTCATGCTCTATGTCAAGAAACACCTCGTACTCATTGAAGATCCCCTTATCATAAACTATGTCAACAGGATAGGCCAGCACATTGTGGCACAGCTCCCGTCTCCACCCTTTGATTTTCATTTCTACGTCGTCAAGGAAAATGTTTACAATGCCTTTGCCGCCCCCGCAGGCCACGTATTCATTAACAGCGGGCTCCTTGCTGCCATGGACAGCGAAGAAGAATTAGCTGGTATTCTCGGCCACGAGATTGCGCATGTGTTATGCCGCCACATCTCCGAACAGATAGAACGGTCCAAGAAAATCGGTCTTGCCACGCTGGCCGGTGTTCTGACCGGGATCTTTCTGGGCGGAAGTGGCGCGGCCGCAGCCGCTATTACCACCAGTTCGATTGCAGCCGGCCAGTCCCTTACCCTCAAGTACAGCCGCGAGAACGAGGAGGAAGCCGATCAGGTCGGACTCAAATACCTGACCAAGGCCGGATACAGCAGTGAAGGGCTCCTGAAGGTATTACAAAAGATACGCGCCAAACGATGGTTCGGCCCTGAACATATCCCGTCTTATGTAACCACCCATCCGGCCATTGAAGCCAGGATGGCTTACCTTGACACATGGATTCAGACCCACCCCGAAGCGGCCAAATCGGTTCGTCCTGTAGATCCAACAGGCTTCCGTAAAGTCCGCACTAAGTTGATCGCCCTTTACGGGGATGCTGGGGCAGCCCACAGCACATTTGATTCCGAACTCCGAAAAGACCCTGAAAACGCCCTGGCATATTATGGCAAAGGGCTTGTCCTCAACCGAGACGGTAAGAGGCAAGAAGCAGTGGAAAACCTAAAAAGGGCCCTGCAATTCCGCCCTCTGGATTCAGACATTGTCCGGGACCTGGGCAAGACCTATTTTCACATGGGCAACTATGCCAGCGCGTTGAAGACTCTAAAAGGGGCTCTTGCCTTCAGCCCAAAAGACCCGGAGGGATGGTTTCTCTTAGGGCGAGCGCAAATGGAGATGGGGGATCTGCAAGGGGCCCTGAATAGCTTCAAGACTCTGGTGAACACGGCACCCGATTATTTGCCCGGCACCTATTATTTAGGGGAAACCTACGGAAAGCTCGGCAACCTGGGGGAAGCCCACTACCACCTCGGAATCTACTATAAGGAAAAAGGACGATTCAAGAATGCGAAATTCCACCTGAATCGTGCCCTCAATTTGCTGGCCAAAGACAGCGAAAGGAAACAAACCATTGAGAAGGCCCTTAAAGAGCTTTCGGGGGCTCAAGGGCACGATCATAATGAGAAAAGTGCATGGTAAAGGTCCCGCGCCCCTGGGTGGCAGACCGGAGGGCCGTTGAATAACCAAACATTTTGGACAAAGGTATGGTTGCGTCTATGATCTGGACCTCACCCCTTTGTTCCAAGTGTTCAATCTTGCCTCCCCGTGCATTGATATCGCCTATCACATCTCCCATGAAGGACCCAGGGACCAGGATCTCCACAGCCATGATTGGTTCCAGCAAAAGCGGTCTGGCCTTGTGAAGCCCCTCCTTGCAAGACATGGAGGCAGCGACCTTGAAGGCCAAATGGGTGGAAACAGATTCTTTGTACGTGCCACCAACCAGGGCAACCGCCACATCCACAACAGGATATCCCATAAGTACGCCGCTTTCAAACGATTCCATCACACCCTGTTCAACAGCCGGAACGAATTCTGCCGGCAACGATTCGTCGGGTAAGCTGTTTACAAACCAATTCCCCCTGCCACGCTCCCTGGGTGTCAGCTCAAGTGCCACCTCGCCAAAGTGACGAATCCCTCCAATCTCTTTTTCAAATACGGCAACTGCTTGGGCCGCCTGCTCCACGGTCTCCTTATAGACAACATGAGGCTTGCCCACATTGACCTGTGTATGAAACTCACGCTTCAGACGGCCCACCAGGATCTCCAGGTGAAGCTCTCCCATACCAGAGATGATCATCTGCCCTGTGTCCTCATCATGCTTGACCCGAAACGTAGGGTCTTCAGCCTCAAGCTTGCCAAGGGCCTGCTCTATTTTTTCCTGATCAGCATGCGTTCTGGGCTCCACAGCCACAGAGATCACAGGCTCGTAGGCATCGATCGATTCAAGCACAATGGGGTTTGACGGATCACAAAGTGTGTCGCCAGTGCCTGATGCCTTCAGGCCTACAACGCCCACGATGTTTCCGACATGTGCCTCACTGATACGCTCGCGCTTGTTGGCGTGCATAGCAAGAATCCTTGCGACTTTTTCCTTTGTCTGTCTGGTGGGATTGAGGATTTCGTCACCTGTATTTAGCCGGCCCGAATAGACCCGCACATAGTTTAATCTTCGGCCCTGGTCCATCATGACCTTAAACACCAAAGCGGCCAGAGGTGACCGGTCCGAAGGATCGGCCTTCTTCACTTGCCCTGTTTCGGGGTCTACCCCCTCCACGGGTGGCACGTCCAGAGGACTCGGGAGAAAGTCAACAATACCATCCAAGAGCGGCTGTATACCCTTATTCCTGAGAGCAGCGCCACAAAAAACAGGAACAAGCGTCAGCGAAGTGGTGGCCTTTCGGATGCTGGGAACAAGCATCTCAGGCGTCACGGGGGCTTCGACAAGATAAGCTTCCATTATTTGATCGTCAATCTCTGCCACTGATTCAAGGAGCTTTTCCCGATATTCAAGGGCTGTTTCCATCAAACCTTCGGGAATGTCTGTGACCCTGAAAGTTGCTCCCAGGGTCTCTTCATCCCAGATAAGCTGTTTCATACTTGGGAGATCAATCACCCCTTGAAAGGATTCCTCAATCCCCACTGGTATCTGCATGATGAGGGGCTCGGCACCCAGACGATCGTGCATCATCTGAACGGTTCCAAAAAAATCAGCACCGGCACGATCCAGCTTATTCACAAAGGCAATCTTGGGCACACCGTATTTGTCCGCCTGGCGCCAGACCGTCTCTGACTGGGGCTGTACACCCCCAACCGCACAGAATACGCCAATCGCCCCATCTAGAACCCTGAGGGACCGCTCTACCTCAATGGTGAAATCGACATGTCCCGGTGTATCAATGATATGGATCTCGGCACCCTTCCAGTGGCAGGTTGTTACTGCTGAGGTGATGGTGATTCCGCGCTCTTGCTCATCCGGCATCCAGTCCATGACCGCTTCACCATTGTGGACCTCACCCATCTTGTAGGATCGACCCGTGTAGTAGAGTATACGCTCTGTGATGGTGGTCTTACCTGCGTCAATATGGGCAATGATGCCGATGTTTCGAATCTTGCTGATAGGGAATGCCTTTTCCATTAGAACTTAGTTCGCTTCGCTCACAATTGGAATGTTGGAATAATGGAATGATGGCCCGCCCTGGCGCGACTCAGGTATTAATCGCCACTGCTGGTATAATAGTCAGAAATCTAATCCACAAAACGAACGCGTTTTGAATTCGGTCTGGGCCAGGGAATAATGGGTTCTGGCAAAGTGGGTCATTGGGTTATTGGCAAAACCACTGGTGACAGGGAAGTCTACAAATGACATACTTCCGCCAAAAATCAACATTCCAATATTCCATCATTCCGGCACGAGGCATAAATCCAAGCCTCAAAAAAGCCTGTACGTTCAATAAGTTGTAGCATTTCCGAGACGTCCTGTTACTTGATCATAAGCATGTCTGGGCTAAAAGGAAATCGAATATCTATGTGACCTGCCAGTGTTTTGGCCTCACGCCCCTCGATCAGGATCTTTACAGCCTCGATCTCCGGGATATTGAGGGCCAGGGTATTAACAATAGAAAATATCGTGAACATCTCGCACAAGCTACCCCCAGGATGCTTGTCGCTAATGGCCTTGTCAAAATCTACATACGCAATACCATCTTCGGCCACATAAAGAGCTAAAAGCCTTGTTTTGGCTGGAACAGTGGGCAGGAGGTCACTCTCTGGCCCCTCAATCAGGGCATGGACTATGCTTCTGGCGCGCTCAACCACCCCATCCTGTTGCACCAGGTTGCGTTCTTCAGCACTGAGAAACCGATGATCAGGACCCAAAAAATAAAGGTGGGTCCTCACCTTAGCCAGTTTTGGGAGAAACTTCCTGGGCATGGGCTCGGGCCCCTCTTTCGTGTCTGTCGATAAAAAAAGCCTGTAACTATAAGCGAGGAGTCCTCCTGCAACAACGCAAAAAACCATCAGCGCTGCCAGGCCATAACGCTTGATTTTCATGTTATTTGACTATCAGTAAGTCCAAAGGAAATTTCTATACTATCCAACTACCTGTTCTGAGGCAAGGCGCTTCACCCCATGGGAGTGGAGTCCGCCGACGGCGGACCGGTGTTAGATTGTGTATTTGTCACAGCCGCTGGTTTGAGTCAAGGCTGAACGTATTTTTCTCATGGAATCTGCTTCTTTGAACCATATTGTCCTGTGACGCCTTCTCGCTTGACACGTAACCCCGGTTCTCCTATTCTAAAGAATTCGTAGGCGTTCACAGGTTCAGAGTTCACCCTGTTAAATTTCCTGAAGGGAACCCTATTTAACGGGGTGAACCGTTCAGGGTTACCTTTTTTGATTGTCGATTTACGATTGTCGATTGTTTTTTCAATCATCAATCATCAATCGGGCGGTGACAAGGGGTCTCAACATTTGTTCGGTCAACCCGTGAACCGTTGAACCGTTGAACCGTTGAACCGTTGAACCCGTGAACCCTGAACCTCTGAACCCGTGAACGGTTACAAGAATCCCATGTTCAACCCAGCCCTCCTTTGTTAGACAACAATTCTGGTATGATGCGAAAAGAACCATTAGAAAGTACCCTCTTTAGAAAGCTGTCCTTGCTATATTCCGAGATGGAGGAGGCCTACAACCAGGCAGCCTGCAAGATCGGCCTCTCCTGCCGGGGATGTCCTGACAATTGCTGCGCCAGCCATTTCCAGCACCATACGTATATAGAATGGGCTTACCTTTGGAAGGGGATACAATCCCGTCCCAATGAGAAACAGCGGGAGTTTATGAACAGAGCCGGGGAGTACGTTAAACAGAGCCGAGGTCTGCTGGCTCAGGGCCTGAAACCCCGCATCATGTGTCCCTTGAACGATAACGGGCTTTGCCAGCTTTACGAATACAGGCTCATGATCTGCCGCATGCATGGGGTCCCGAACAGCTTTGTCAGGCCGGATGGTAAAAAGATGAGTTTTCCCGGCTGCTTCAGGTGCCAGCAGCTTTACTCGCATTTGGACGAGGCCCCCGTTCTGGACAGAACAGGTTTTTACCGGAATCTGGCCTCGTTGGAGATGGCCTTTGTTGGACAGAACATCAAGACCTTGCCCCGGGTTAGTTTGACTCTGGCCGAAATGCTGGTCCAGGGACCGCCCGGAATTTAATTCTGCCTTATACCATGCCGCAAATTGTTTCGATTGTAGGGAAGTCAAAGTCCGGCAAAACGACTCTTTTAGAAAGGCTGGTCCCTGAATTGAGAGCGAGACGTGGACATCATCTTAACCGAGGGACACAAGAAACAAGACAAGCCTAAGATAGAGATCTTTCGGAGCAAGGTGCATGAGACACCCCTCTGTAAGGGAGACGAGCACCTTGTAGCCCTTGTGTTTGATACCAGCCTTGACCTTGGTGTGCCTCGCTTCGAGCTGGACGACATAAATGGCTTGGCTGACTTTGTGGAAAAAAGATTTTTGGTGAAATCATCCCAGGTTAGAAGTTAACGTCGATCGTCTGTCGGCTGCGCCGCTCGTCACGCCGATCGTCTGACAGATTGCGTCATTGCTTTTGAACCGTTTAACGTAAACCGAAGACCGAGACGAGCCGCGCAACCCCAACCCATTGACCAACGCGTGTAAGGGAAGAAAAAGGAATTGCTATACTGGCTGCTGTTGGAATTTCAACAAGTTGTAGAAATTCAGAGATCCGTTAACATCTTCTCAGAGGCGGTAAAGTCTTCCGGCGTATTAATGTTAAAGAAGGAAATGAGGTGGGGGTCTGCTGGTCTAAGCTGGGCCTCCGGGATCTCTTTCACCTTGACCTTTGGAAAGAACTTCAGGATCTTAGGATCTTCGTTCTTGAGCTGACGCTCAATCGGTTTTATACATCGCTTTGAATAAATGGCGCACAACGGCTGATTACCCTCCTCCGTGACAGGTATGATTACATCCCACTTTAGTTCAAGCTCCTCCAAAAGCGCCCTGATCAATTCCTTTTTCAAGAACGGCGTGTCACAGGCCGTGATGAAAGCATGGGGCGCTGAGACGTGAAACAGCCCGGCATGGATGCCGGTCAGAGAGCTGCGTATTGAAAAAAGATCCATTACGATTGTCAAGTCCCACGACAAATATTGAAGAGGGTTGTTCGTGACCAGCGAGACTTCATCGAAAAGCCCCTGAAAGGTGTTGTAAAGGCGGTCCATGATGGTCTGACTCCCTACGGAAAGAAATGCCTTGTCCTTGCCTCCCATCCGTATATTCAACCCGCCTGACAAGATGATTCCCGAACAAGGATATTTCACGGCATCAAAGAAGCTCCTGATTCATTAACACCAAATTATCAGGCCCTATCTGGCACTGTCAAGCAAAACGTCAACGGAAATTGTCCTTGACAAAGCATGCAACTGGGCGTAGTCATTCATGTTTGAAGTCTCAATCAAGGAGATCGACCTTTGAAGAAGGGATTCATTAGGATCAACAGGGAACTGTGCAAGGGGTGCGGGCTCTGTGTTGAAGCATGCCCCAAGGGGTCGATCAGGATAAGCAACAAGCTCAACATCAAGGGTTATCATCCAGCCGAATATACCGAAAAGGAAAAGAGTAAGAACCGAAAATGCACCGGGTGTGCCCTGTGTGCAATAATTTGCCCTGACATTGCCATTGAGGTGTTCCGTGATTAAGCAGTTAATGCGGGGGAGCCATGCGATTGCCGAAGCGGCAACGCGAGCAGGGTGCCGCTTTTTTGCAGGCTACCCCATCACACCGCAGAACGAGCTTCCTGAATACATGTCTAAGCGCTTTGCCGAGCTCGAAGATGCCACCTTCATTCAGGCTGAAAGCGAGCTGGCTGCCATCAATATGGTCATGGGGGCAAGCATGGCTGGCCTCCGGGCCATGACCTCGTCTTCCAGCCCGGGGATCAGCCTTAAGCAGGAAGGGATCTCTTACATGGCCGGTATGGAACTCCCTGCCGTAGTCGTCAATATTATGCGGGGAGGCCCCGGTCTTGGGAATATCGCCCCCACCCAGCAGGACTATTTTCAGGCCACAAGAGGCGGCGGGCACGGGGGCTATCGAACAATCGTGCTTGCCCCTTACTCGGGCCAGGAACTGGTGACCCTCACCATGAAGGCCTTTGATCTAGCCGATGCCTATCGTATGTCTGTAATCTTGCTGGGTGATGGTCTCATAGGCCAAATGATGGAGCCTGTGACCTTTCCGGATCCAATTGATCCGGCCACATTACCAGAAAAGGACTGGGTACTGGACGGTGCCAGGGGCCGAAACAGCCGCCTCATTGCTTCCTTGCGTTTGGACCCGGTCCAGATGGAGCAATTCAACTGGAAGCTGGCCAGAAAGTATGCTGACATATGCGAGCGCGAAACCGAGCACGAGTCGTATCTTCTCGATGATGCTGTCGTTGCTGTGGTTGCCTTTGGCACGGCAGCTCGCATTGCCAGGGGTGCTGTTAACCAGGTAAGAAAAGTGGGTTTGAAGGCAGGCCTCTTTCGGCCTATCACCTTGTGGCCCTTTCCAGGAAAGGAACTGCGGGCCCTGACCCACACCATCAAAAATCTCCTTGTATTTGAGATGAACTTTGGCCAGATGGTGGAAGATGTGAAGATCAGCGTGGGCGAGCAGGCTACCGTACACTTTCATGGCAGACCCGGAGGCATCATCCCTACACCCAATGATATCGCAGCCGCCATCACCAGGCTGATTTACAGGTATGAACTGGATGACTAGATGTCTCGTAATTTCTACAACCTATTGAAATACGACTTTAGTTGAGTAGTTAAGCGGTCGAGTGGGAAAATCAGGGTAACGTCAAAGCCAGCCTTAACTTAACGTTTTAGAATGAGAATTTACTCTTTTCTAAAATCCCCCCTATTCCCCCTTTTCCAAAGGGGGGTACTTCAAAGTCCCCCTTTATTAAAGGGGGATTTAGGGGGATTTTTTGACCCCTTGAGTTTGACTTTGACGGCGCCCTGGTGGGAAAATGGTGAAGTGGTTAACGACTCAACTACTCAACCAATTGCGGAGCGGAGCGGAGCTAGGTTCGGAATCCTATGACAAAACAGGTATTCAAAAGGCCTGAGGCCCTAAAAGAGAACATTTTTCACTATTGCCCTGGGTGCGGCCACAGCATCATCCACCGACTAGTAGCTGAAGTGATTGACGAACTCGGAATTCGGGACAAGACCGTGGCGGTGCCGCCTGTCGGGTGCGCTGTGCTGGCGTATAACTACATTGATGTGGACATGGGAGAGGCCCCCCATGGGCGAGCGCTCGCAGTGGCCACAGGGATAAAGCGAGCCCGGCCCGATCTGATCGTGTTTACCTATCAGGGGGATGGAGACCTTGCTGCCATTGGCACTGCTGAGACCATTCATGCGGCCAACCGGGGGGAGCGCGTGAGCGTTATCTTTGTAAACAATGGAGTGTTCGGAATGACAGGGGGCCAGATGGCACCCACCACCCTCTTGGGGCAAACCACAACCACCACACCCGGAGGCCGATCGCCCCTCAGGGATGGATTCCCCCTCGACCTGAGTCAAATGTTGGCTGTAGCAGGCGGGAGTGTTTATATTGAGAGGACAGCCGTCACATCGCCGAAAAATATCATCAAAACTAAGAAGGCCATAAAAAAAGCTTTTCAGGTACAAATGGATGATCTCGGCTTCGCCTTGGTTGAGATACTATCTCAATGCCCGATAAACTGGAAGCTTTCCCCAGTTGAGTCCTGCAGGTGGATCGAAGAAGAGGTCGTGAAGACCTACCCCCTTGGGGTAATCAAGGATACCACTGACGTGGTTTATTGAGTTTATTGAGTTTATTGGGTTCATTCGTTGAGTTAACACAACAAACACAACAAACTGTGTAAACACAACAAACACTGATGGGCATAACCAAGACCATATTTTCCGGCTTTGGTGGGCAGGGGGTCCTGATGATGGGATACCTGCTGGCAACTTCGGGTATGCATGAGGACAAGCACGTAACCTTCCTTCCCTCATACGGGGCAGAGGTGCGCGGTGGAACCGCCAATTGCACTGTCACGGTGAGCGATGAGCCGATTGCCTCGCCAGTTGCATCATTCTCGGACTTTGCTGTATTGATGAACACCCCTTCTCTCATAAAGTTTGAGACAAGGGTAAAAACGGGAGGCATAGTCTTCTTGAACGGTGACCTGGTGGAACTGCGGCCCAAACGCCACGATATTCAAGTGGTGGCCATACCGGCTAACAGCATCGCCGAGAGACTGGGCAATGTCCGGGGGGCAAATATGGTTATGATCGGTGCATTGGTCCAAAAGACTGGTTTAGTTTCCTTGAAGTCTGTCATCAAGAGCGTAAAGAGCGTCTTTGAGACAAAGGGCTCAAAGGTATGCAAGATGAATACCCTGGCCATCAAGGAAGGTGCCGCATTTGTAGGGGAATCTCAACCATGACCGTAAAGGAAATCATCTTGGGAGTCAAAAACAGGCCGGGTGAGCTTTCTCGCATCATCTGCCATCTTTATGAAAACGATGTGAAGGTCCCTGCGTTCTGGGTAGGCACCGAGAACAAAAAAGCCACCCTTCGATTCATTGCCAGCGATCCGGAAGCAGCGATCTTGGTCTTAACCGGCCTGGGTTTCAGGGTCAAGACCATGGATGTTGTTGCTGCCAAGGTTCCGGATCACCCGGGCGGATTGAATGCAATCCTAAAGTTATTACACTCGGCGAACATCAACATTCTCCATATTTATTCTTGCCTTGAAACCCGGGATCCGATTCTGATCCTGGAGGTTGATAACACCGAGGAAGCAGTTAAGGTCTTAAAGAACAACTGGATCACTCTTTATGACGAGAGGGTTTACAATTTCTAGAAGCCGGTTATGCCCGTTGAGCCCGTTAACCGGAGATCGTGAATCGTGAATCGTGAATCGGTTTAGCCGGTTGGGCCAGTTGAGCCCGTTAAGCCCGTTTGCAGGAAATTGTGAATCGTATAACGAATAACGATTTTTGAATAACGAATCCCAACCGGCTAAACGGGCTAAACGGGCATAACCGGCTAAACGGACTAAACGGACTAAACGGGTAACGAACAATGAAGATTCAATCATACCACTTTGGCTACATTGAAATCGATGGGAAATCCTACCGGAAGGACATCAAGCTCATTGGCGAGAGAGTGGTGCCGGACTGGTGGCGCTCGACTGGTCACCGTGTAGAGCTAAGCGATGTGGAGGATTTGCTGGATGCAGACGCTGAGGTTTGCATATTCGGCACTGGCGCTTCCGGGCTCGTGCGAGTATCTGATGCGGTGAAGTCTGCCTTTGAAAACCGCAGCGTCAAGGTCCTGATCGAAAGAACCGAATCGGCTTGCAATACGTACAATCGGCTCACAGAAGAGGGCAAAAAGATTGTCGCCGGCTTTCATTTGACCTGCTGATTATGGGATGGTTTTCATCTTCCCGATTGAAAGGTCATGAAGGGGAATCAGGATTTCAGCCATCTCCTTGATCTTTTGGATGCTATCGTAGGCCTCCATGACATTGATGTGGACCCCCGGAGCAATAGCCGGCCCGGTGGCCGGAAAGTTCTTGTCATTACAGCAAAACCCGGTGATAATTGCCTTCCCTTTTGAGGTATTGATGGCCACAGACTGGCCCCCAACCGTGTGCCCCGGGCTGAAGATCACATCAATCCCGTCAAGGATATTCGCATCCCCTTCCACCTCAACCACATCGACCCCGTCCAGCACATCCGGGTAATACCTGTGGTCGATCGGGTGGGGGTTTCTGAAGAAATCCATCTCCGCCTTTTGAACATACACCTTGGCACGATGGCATTTGTAATCGTTTTCGCAGTGATCATTGTGGAGATGGGTGTGAATAATCACATCTATCTCCTCGGGCTTGAGTCCTACGGTAGCAAGGGCCTCCTCAAATTCCAGGATATCAAAACCATAAGTTTTCCCCAGGTCATCGGGCACTACAAACTGTTCGAGCCCTGTGTCCACAAGAATATTCTTGTCACCGCCTTTCAGATAAAAGACATAGATAGGAATCCAGATTTTTTGTCCGTAATCCCGAAGATAGGTCATGATTCCCTGGTCTGTTTCGTTGGCCCCAACCACCAGCGGATGAATCGTGTATTCTTGCATGGCACCCCCCTATTGCACAAGTCATAGAATCGCTGCGCGATTCTATCCAGATAACGTGTTCACAATTCCGAAGCAAGGCCTAGCTCTGTGGCGTTCAAGACTTCCCTGGCTTCCTTGAAGCCTGGGTCCAGCCTGAGAGCTGTTCTAAAGGTTACGTTCTTCATTCACCAACGATTTTGACCAGTACCCTCTTTTTCCTTCGACCATCAAACTCGCCATAAAAGATCTGTTCCCATGTACCGAAATCGAGCCTTCCCTCCGTCACGGCAACGACCACTTCACGGCCCATAATCTGCCTTTTCATGTGGGCATCTGCATTGTCCTCGCCCACGTTATGCCAATATTGTGAAACAGGCGCATGGGGTGCCAACTTCTCCAGCCAGACGTCGTAATCGTGGTGAAGTCCGGATTCATCGTCGTTTATAAACACAGAAGCCGTTATGTGCATGGCATTTACTAAAACTATCTTGCTTAGACGACACAGGTAACCGGTCCTGGATATCCCCAAACAAACCCTTGATTTCATAAATGACCGGCTCTCCGGCTTTACCGGACCTTTTGACGTAAACACCACAACGGGCTCCCTCGGGAGTCTTACCAGCAAAGACCATCTGGGCAAGCTTCCTCTTATCGTCAAAGCTCATCTTGGACAACCTACCAGGCCGTGTGTAGATGCCTTCCAACGTCCTTTTGATCAGTTTGGCTTTTCTTCTGATTTGGCCTTCAGTGGGGACCTTTTCAACCTGTGGTCTAATCTTTTCAATTTCTTCTGTCAACAGGCTTGTGCGTTCCCGGATCTCCAGGATAGTCCTTTCGGCCTCACTGTCGGAAATGATCCCTTTGGCGATGGATTTGATAAGCCGTTGCCGTTCCCCTTCGGCTTTTTCTAACCGTTTCTTAAGGCCCTCCTCTTGTTCCCTAAGCTCTCCGATCCTAGATGCGTCCGGTATGGCCCTAAGCATAGCCTTTTCCATGTTTTCGATATCGCCGTACATACCAAACAGATGCGCTATTACAGCGCCCTCCAGATCATCCGCCCGTACCCAAAAGCTAATGTCGCATTCCTTTTTCCTGTATCTCGGATGCCGGTAGTAGCGCCTGTCACCATGATTTGTCTGGCCGAACATCGTATAACCGCAATCGGCACAAAAGATCATCCTGGACAACAAATACTGGTGCTTTATGTGGCCGTGGGTAAAGGTTTTGTTGGACGCCGCCCTTTCGTGTATCCTATCAATGGTCTCCTGATCTAATAGCCGTGGGATTTTGATTTGAACAGACTCATTGATATTGAGTTTTGAACTCCCAAACCTCACTTCCCATTTGTCGCCGGACCGTTTGGTGAGGATCTTCCAAAGGTTCGGCATATTCATGTTCAGGGTCTTGGCGAGCTTTTGCAGACTTTCACCCTTCAAATACTGACCGGCTGACCACTTGATGTTCTTTGCCTTCTCCTCATCAATGCCCCATGCGCCCGTTTCTTTGTCGTAGGTGCGGCCATATGGGAGCTTGCCGCCCGTGGGGATGCCCTTCCTTGCCCTTTCGATCCTGTTCTCCATGGACTTCCTGGACTGCTCAAGGGCAAAGAACTCGTTCATTTCCGTGCTCATTCCCAGGAACAGGCGCGCCTGTGGAGAAAACAAATCATACTCCGTGCTTCCAACAAAGAACCGGATGCCATTCTGTCTGAGGATCTCCAAACCGGCCTTGCTCTTGGCATTGTCACGGCTCCAGCGGCTTGCGTCACATACGATGATAGCGTCAAAGACGCCCTTGCCGGAGTCCTTGAGTAGCCGGTCAAGGTTTTCCCTCTCCTGTCCCGGTGTCGCGTGCTCCTGGCCGCTATACCGCCAACAACCGTCAGGGATATAGCCGTCAAGGGTTTTGACGTACTGTTGGATCTGCTTTCTCTGTGTCTGGAGGGATTCCCCTTGTCGCTCCTGCTTTTCAGTGCTGACTCTGACCAGTGGTGCAAACCTCAGCTTTCCCATTTCTTGACCTCCATCACGATCATATAATTAAGCATAATTAAGGTATAATTATGGCCCCGTCTTCAGAGCTAAGGCTTCCCTATGCCCTACGCCCTGATCGTTGATCCTGCGGCCTTCTCCGGGCCTCATTAGCCGCTTTCCGGCGCTTGTTTACAGCTATCCGGCCCCTCTGGACAGCTTGGTCTTTACGCCTTTTGTTGAAGAAATTGCATATCCGCTCGTATTGGGCGTCGCTCATATTCAACCACTCGGGTTTGTTCATGGTTTCACTTTCCTTTCCCTGCTTCTGCGCAAGATATTGCAGACCAGAGACGCGGACCACCGGCGGCCCGCCCTTGTCTTGATATCATCTTTATTCAGACGATCAGCAATGGCTTGATAGGTAGTAGGCCGCTTGTTCTTGGCCGTTGTGCTTCTCAACTCCCCAATCATCCCCAGCACGTCCTTTTCATCCGGGTAGTCCGGGTGCTGGCCGTAAGGGTGAGGCCCCTCTCTCCAGTCCTCTTGCTGCTTCTTCCTCTGTCTGCCTTTATATAGCCTCAAGGACAATTGGTTCTTGTCCAATTCCGCGAATATCCCCTGCATCTGGACCAAGGCTTTCTTCATAGGGTCGGCCTGGATTGCCGCCGTGATGTCTTCGCCGGTGTTGGCGGCAATGAGGGTGATCCCCTTGCTGGCAAGATAAATCAGGAGAGTTTCCTGAATCCTGTATTCACGTGCCAGCCTGTCAAGGCTCTCCACCACTATGGTGTTGATGGAATTGGACAGGATTTCTTTCACCATCTCGTTGAAGACTGGCCGGTAGGTTTCATCCTTGGTTCCGCTCACTTGTTCCCGGAACACCTCGGCAATCCCGTACCTGGAGGTTTTGCAGAACTTTTCGATGGTCTTCAATTGCCGATCAAAGCCGGAACCGGCGATCTGATGCTTGCCGGAGACCCTCAGATACGCGAACGCCTTTTTTGTCTTCATCTTTGCGATATCCCTTCGATATCAAGTTGTTATAAAGTTTTATCCCTTAATTTTTACCTATTATAAATAATTATTAAAAAAAGTAAAGGTTTATTTTGCTCCAAAGGCGAAATAATTAACCTCTAACGGCCTGCTAAAGGCGTCTGATTGCCGGGAAAACCCTGTTGTAAATAAAACTGTAAGCCCTTGCCCCTTCTAAATGGAAGGCTCGATCTAATCCTGAATATTCAGATAGGCTTTCCGTGAGTGTGGTTTTGAGCCATTTCCGGCCTGAATTTTCATAAGGACTAAACTTAAAAGCATTACGTCAACATGGGACGGACGGCCAAAAAGCATACTTTTACGAATAAAAACCCGCTTATGTAATAATTTCAACACCTTCCATCCCCTGGACGGACACCGGCATCTTGCCTGCCACGGCACACATTGAAAACCTCTAACCGATCCGGCCACGGGCAATCCCGTATATGGCCGGGTGCTTGTTTCTGTTTCTCGGGGGACATGTCTGTTTCTGTTTATGGGGAGTTGTTTTGTTTTGTATCCGGGGAGCATTTGTTTCTTTTGTTTTTGGGGAGAAATCTTTTTGCGTGTTTTTTTTAAAAACACCTCGTATGAATTCCCAATTCATACCCTATTTAAAATCCTTCTTAAAATCCTACTTAAGAACCTACTTCATAGGTAGTTTTCACGTATTTTTTTACCCATAATCACCTAGTCCGTCTCCCAAAATCACCTATTTCTTTACCCATAATCACCTATTGGACTACGTGAAAACTACCTACTAACTGACAATACGTGAAAACTACCTACTAACTGGGTTTTGAATCCCGCTTTTTCCATCTGTAGGATTTCCTCACTTTCTCGTTCAGATACTCCCGGTTGTAATAAGTCATGTCTTTGGTTTTCAAAAAAACCTTCCATCCCCCGTCAATGGATTCAATCAGTTTGTTAGCCTCAAGGTTTTCCAATGCCCCCCTTATTGACCAATAGCCGATCCCCGCGTAATGAGCCATCACGACCTTCGGAGTGTCAGTGGCAATGATCGTGTCGTAAAGCCGGGTTCCGCAATGGTCCTTGTGGTCGATCCCCTCCTCTTCCTCATCCTCCAAATGCTGGTAGAGTCCAAAATCATCTTTTGCAAGACACCGCATTCCCACATACAGCGCCTGTGCAGTCGGTTTCAATTCGCACCACATGCCGCTTTCGAGTATGAACTTGAAGAAGCGAAAACAAGGGTCTTTCTTTGTAGATTGTTTGGGCAGATCCACTTGGTAGGTCTTCTTGCCCCTTGTGGTTTTCTCGACACTGAAACGCCGCAACCAAAGCCCGGCTAAATCCACCGTTCCCGCCTGGACTGTCTTTTCTGATCGACCACACAATATGC
>DAOVOU010000264.1 GCA_030629475.1 Desulfobacterales bacterium
GCCCGCATTTGTGTATCCAATGATCGATATGACTGGCAGGCCTCTTTTATTCCGCCTGGCCCTGCGCTGTCCCCGCTGTTTCTGGATTTCCCGGAGCAACTTCTCAAGGTGACCTATCCGATCCCTAACGCGCCGCCGGTCGACTTCAAGTTTCGTCTCGCCAGGGCCCCTGCCGCCAATACCACCGGTGAGTCGAGACATGGCTGTGCCCTTGCCCACAAGCCGGGGAAGGAGGTATTTGAGCTGGGCCAGCTCCACCTGAATCTTTCCTTCGCGGCTGCGGGCTCGCTGGGCAAAGATGTCCAGGATCAACTGGGTTCGGTCTATAACCCTCATATCAGTAAGATCGGTGATAGAGCGAACCTGGGAGGGGTTTAACTCCTGGTCAAATATCAGAAGGTCTGCCCCCTTCTGCAAGGCCAGGATAACCAGTTGGCTCAGCTTGGCTTCTCCCATTAGGAATCGGGGACCTATCTTTTGCCGGTGTTGAATGACCGTGTCTGCAACGGCGATATTTGAGGATTCGGCAAGCTCACGGAGTTCAACCATGAAATCCTCGGCTACGCGCCTGGGAGCCGTGGTCACACTCACCAGCAGGGCCCGTTCCCATTTCCTTTTGACCTTCTGAGACTGGGCCTTGCGGGCAAATTCCGATTCCAGAGACCGAATCAGGGCCTGGCAATCAATGTCAGGGTCCCACGGTGGCAAAGGGGGAAGCATCTGCCAGTTTTGCCCGTTTATTCCTTCTGTAAGGAGATGGGCAGCATGAATATAATCCGGCCGGCCCTCTTTATCTATGATAATAGCAGCCATCAGATCTAGTTTGAGCAGCGCCAGGTCCATGAGGTCATCCTGTGTGAGGGGTTCATGCTGGAGATGGGTGTGCACACAACGGAGGCCTTTCAGGCGCCCCCCACCATATCGATATTTCTCAAGATTCGGGATCACGATCGCTTGGTGGTTGCCGACCATTACATGGGTTATCCAGCCTTGACGGTCGATCAGGAGTCCGATCTGACGGCGGATTTCAAAAGAGAGCTGGCTAATGGCCTTGGAGAGTTCTGGCGAGACGACAAGGGCCGGTGCGGTTCTGCGACGGCAGAGATTATTCAGGCGGCGGAGCTGGTTTGCCTTCAGTCCGCCCGTTTGTCCGTAAATCTTGATTAGCTAATCCCCACTCAACCATTTCGGAATGCGGAATGTACTTGGTTCTTTTCTAATGGCATAAATCCGCATTCCCTAATTATTTATTATATCACTATCTTTGCTTGCTTGCAACCCCGACAGTGAGATTGGAGCAAGCTATGTGATGTGTGAGCATTGTAATGTCCTTCTTGTCTCAAAATACCACCAACATCTCAGGGGGGCATTATGGGTTGTTATCAAAAAAACTTTTCCACTTAATAGGAAATTTTTTCACCTTATTGACCTAACTCCATTGATGCGTGTAGTGGATATGCGGTTTAGGGCTGGTGGCTAACTCATTAAAATAGCTTGATATCCACATTTATGCTAAAACTTGTCTGCCGTTTTCACCTTTTTTGGCATAATGAATGCATATACCTTTTTGCGAATTGATCGGAACCTAACCCGGACAAGCCGTAATTGAGGAATTGCGAATTGAGGAATTTTGGTCCGCCCTGGCGCGACAGGAGTTCGAAAATGTCCCTGGAGGAACCCCCCGGTCTGGGCCAGGGAATTGATGGATTGTTCCCTTTTTTAATTCCTCAATCCCTGAATCCCTAAATTATTTGTCAGCATTGAATGACGGTATTCGTAAATGTTTTCTGCCGGGAAAAACAGGAACTTCACAATCAACGGACCAAAAAATGCTATGCTTACTAAGCATTATTGCTGACAGAATGTATCAAGGAGACATAAGATGTTTGGTGAAAAGGTTACTCAAGCAGCCAAACAGGGAGATGACATTGCATATCTGAAGATCATACTTGACAGTCTGGTCCGAAGACAGTCTTTGCTCGAAGCGGGTGATGTTGATCTTAATAGGCAATTCCTTCAGGATCTCAGGCATTCTGTGGACTCGACGCTGAGAGTCGATTCTCGGATTAAAGAAGATGTTCGTAACAAGGTTCTGAATGCCTTTAATGTGCTCATTGACGATTATGCGAAACAGATTGGGGTGTTGCCATGAATATCGATGAAGTCAAGGGGTATATCCACACAAAACAGGTTTCTACAGGTCGGAAGGTGGGGGATGACAAGAGATTTGACCAGATTTTGAATGATGCCGTGGATAGCGTTGTCCATGAAGAACGTGCCGGAGACGAGGTTTGTCCCGTAAGAAGGGTAGAGATCCCTCCCTTATGGGACCGTGGACACGTGGACCACCTAGTCTTGCAACACGCTTATGATATCCTTGATTTGCTGGAAGAATACTCACAGGCCTTGAGCAACCCCCGGATGACCTTGAAGGGGATCGAACCGATTGTGGCCCGAATAGAGCAGGAACTCAAAGGCTTAGGGGTGCAATCCGGGGACAATGTGGCTCAAAATGATGAGCTTGCCGGGATTGTCAATGAGATAGCTGTTACAGCCAGCGTTGAAGCCCTTAAGTTCCAGCGTGGCGACTACATTGAATAATGAAATCGGTAACCGTTCACGGGTTCAGAGGTTCAGGGTTAACCGAAAATCTGAGCCGACTTCGCCATAGTAGCCGTAGGCTACGACGGCTGAAACCGTGAACCCTGAACCTGGGAACGCCTACTGAAATCGCTTGTCGATCAACCAACGGTGTGGCTGGGGCCACCCATCTTGCCTCCTCTGTCCTTGGTCTCGAACAACAGGCAGGGGATACCCGAGCTTCTTACCACTACGCGAGACGGCAATTCCTTGGATTTGAATTTCATGGCACGGCATCCGTGAGGAAAGCGCTTATCCCACGTGACGTAATAGTGCTTGCACCTGTGGCAGTCGATCAATACTCCAACACTCCGTCATTATTTCTTATGCAGGCTTTTGATGGTTGTAAGAATGGCCAACAATAAAGCGGGTATCGCCCCAAAAACAAGAATCCCCTTTTGATAAGACCAGACAAGAATAGGGGACATTCCATGTCTTGGCAGGACCAAATTAAGGTAGTAGGTCGTAATTGGAAAAACAATAATGGAGAGAAAAACAACAGCCGATTGAAAAATCAGGCTTCTCTTCAAGAACCTGCTGAAAAACAGAACTGCCAACTGGACAGCTTCCAGCCTTTTCAACTTTGTTTCAATTTGATCCAATTCAGCAGAGGGTTCTTCAAGCCGAGCAAGAGCCTCTTTGAATTCGTCAAGAACGTCAGACTTAGCCATGTCCCGGGTTTGGTTAATTTTTGTCTGAAGAAGTCTTAACTGTTGATATGGAGCGCCGATTAGATATCGATAAGGATAATTGCTGAGAAAGGCAAGGTATTTTTCAACACGGCTATTTAACCCATAAAGGACTTCTAAGAGGTTTCCTCTCCGTCTTTCTATGCTTCTGCGGCCGATAGCAAGGATAGATTCGCCATAGTGAATGATGTCGAGATAAGCGAAGTAACTGTCAGCCTTTGGTAATTCTCTGATCTTCAACCACAGGGATTGGGCTTCCTGGACTTCTCTTTCCCCCACCAGGACTTCTAATTTATTCAATTCGTTTTCTGCTTTGTTGAAAATTTGCATTGCCTCGTCTTTGGCCTGGTCAAAAAGGCTTTTGAGCTCAGCGTGAATTATCTCGCTGAAAGGAGCAAGATCAGGATCAATCAAGGCTTTCACATAAAATTCTCTGTCTTGTTGAATAAGCTTGATTAGTCGGCGAAGGGCCTCAGGCTTTTTGTCTTCCCTGAATTTGAATATGATGTCTTGATATCTCGCGTCTTCGCAATGAGAATTAATGAAGAAAATTTCTCTTATCTTTTCACCAGCCTTGAAAGGACAATCGTTCACATCGTATAGGCGAGAAAGTAAGAGAAGAAGGAAAATCCTCTGTGGTTTGGTCTTGGCATACTCCAGGGCTTTATCAAAATAGTGCTCTGCCCCCAGAAAGTCATTCTTTTCCACATTCAAAAATCCCATGGCGCAATAGGGCCTGTAATCCTTTGGGTATTTTGCCAGAGAGGATTCCAAAAAGGCTTCGGCCTGGCCAAGATTCGAAACCCGCAAACAATCTAA
>DAOVOU010000039.1 GCA_030629475.1 Desulfobacterales bacterium
ACACCCAATACCGAACATTCAACAGCTATTTCTGTTTCTTCATCTTTTCCCATTCAACGTTCCACGCGGCGCAAGCGCCTGCGCTGCGCGGATGTTGGACGTTCGATGTTCGATGTTCATTTTTTTCAGTAAACCTTCCACAGTCCATCCGGTGCAAAAATAACTTAGCGCTTATGGGGAGAGGGTCTCGGCCAGGGGCGCTTTGCCTCCATTACAGGCTATCAAGCTTGCCGACGAGGTCTGGGCTCCTCTTCTTACTCGGCCAAGCCATGAGGGTCTCTGTGACAGCTGAGGCAAGCAGGGTATTTCTCATGCATAAAGGTGCCGTGGGGTCTGGCATCATGGCATGACTCACACCGGGTTATTGCCTTATGCTCGCTCTCATGACATTTTGTACAGGCCAGCTCGCTATGTGCTTTATTGCTTTTTTCCAGGGCATTCCCTTCATCCTTGTGACAGGATGAACAGAAAGCAGAAGGTACGTCATCGTCGTACTGGACGGCTTTTGGACCATGTGGTTTGTGACAGATAAGGCAATCCTCATAGACCATTTCCTGTGCATGGGATTCATGACATTGCGTACACTCTGTCGCCTCACCATGGGCCGTATGACATTCTTTACAGTCCAATCCCGCATGTTCACTCGGGTGGGCTTCCATTTCTTGACCCTGATCAGGGTGGCAGGTGAGACAGACAGCCTTCACCTCATCAATTGTGGCAAAATCCATCTCCAGAGGATAGTGGGGATGGTGACAGGTTTTGCATTCCTTAAGACCATAATGAACCGAGTCCTCGGGGCCGTGGCACCCATCACACCGTGGAATCGGATTTTTTCCGAGGGGAGGGTGTTCCGTGTGACATTCGAGACAACCGAGGTCCTTGTGCAACCCTCCTCGCTCGTTGACTTGCTTCGAGGTATCCTCATGACACTTGCCACAGTCCTCCTCGGTTAATGAAGTCAGTTGAACCTCGGCCCAACAACAGGTGCCAAGAAGTATCAGCAGTACACAGCAAAGAAAACAGATAAAGCCTTGCCTTTTCATCCCTTGTCTCCTTTCTTTCGTGTGGTAGGCCAATGAGTACAGAAAAGCACCCTAGCCATTTTACCTTATGAAGATCTCACCTATCTCCAACCATGACATTTTTATGTGAGATCAGTTACTTCCGTCGCAGACTTGCCAGTGTCCTGGCACAATGATTATTGTAGGCCCTTCTACCACATTTTTCATATTATTTCCAGTCAAATGGCTTTTATTCACGCCTGACGGTCCTTTTCCCCGTCAGCCTGATCCTGTCCCGCCATTAATCGACTCCCCCCTCAACGGGGAATGGCGGGCGTGAAGGTGAAAATAAGCGGCCGTTTCTGCCTTGACACACAATCCGCTTTTTGCTATAGGCTTCGTAGCCTGCAAGCAAGGCTTGTAACTTGATAGCATAGAAATTTCTTTTTTTTGAGTCCCGCTTATAGCGGGACGTTGCATAAAATTGCGGAGCAATTTTATAACTTGTCAAAAGGCTCAAGCTATAAAGCACATACCAACTTCCCTAACCCCCCTTTAGGAAAGGGGGGAATCAGGTGGATACGCCCGCCCCAAACTGAGTACAGTTGGACACCTATTTGAGAGGCGTCGCATTGCCATGGAAAAAATCCGGAAAGAGTTGAATTAGAAAGGAGGCACTATGGTTTATTTTGCGTTTCTAGCATTGGTGTTGAGTGTTTTCGGTATTGTTGCATTTCGCCGGGTAAATTCAATAAAAAACGAAATGGTAGAGTTGAGAGAACTTATCCGCACAGGCAAGCTGCAAGGGAATAAGGGCGATAAGGGTGACAAAGGGGCTAAGGGTGACAAAGGCGAACCCGGTCCTAAAGGTGATAAAGGTCCAATAGGTGCCAAAGGCGAACCAGGAGAGCCAGGTCCAAAGGGTGATAAAGGCGAAGCCGGTCCATCCGGTCCAAAGGGCGATCAAGGGGGTAACGGTGACAAGGGTGAACCCGGATCCAAAGGTGATAAGGGCCCGAAAGGTGATAAAGGCGAAGCCGGTCCACCTGGTCCAAAGGGCGATAAAGGGGGTAACGGTGACAAGGGTGAACTCGGACCCAAAGGTGATAAGGGCCCGAAAGGTGATAAAGGCGAAGCCGGAGCATCCGGTCCAAAAGGTGCAAAGGGTGACAAAGGGCCGAAAGGTGATAAAGGCCCGAAAGGCAATAAGGGAGAGAGTCAGGTCACGGGAGCGGGATAAAGACCGCTCAAGTTACCACCCCCACCCTGCCCTCCCCTTCAAGGGGGAGGGTTTGGGAGGGGGTGAAAAGAAGCGCTTGAGCCTTTTATTAGGGTTCAAGCGCTTCTTTTGTTTTCTTAAACATACCTGGTTCCCAGCCTCTGTCTGGGAAACCTCTGTTAAAAAAGATTACGCACTACGTTTGCATTGCTTATCCAGTAAGGCTTTGCGCCGATTTTATACCGTTTGTATGTCGTTTCATTGAAGCAAGTTCTGTCTGGCCCTCCACAAGTCTCATAACCGCTGACGGATCGAGCTTGATGTACTGTTGATACGCCTCTAAGGTCTTGTGGCCCGTTGCACGTCTAATGATCTCGTCTGAGTATCCCATTTCAACCCATGTGGTAGTGCGAGTATGCCGGAAACAATGAAACACTATGCCAATACGCTCGCCTTTCTGGTTTAGCAACTTGTCGCCATACAGAACCTTGGCCCGCTTGCACAAACATCTCATCTTGCCAGCGGTACGGACGTTTGTGTATTTTCCCCCTTTATGATCCGTGAATACATAGTCTTCAGGGCCGAGATTGTCAATACGCCTTTCCAGGACCTCTTTAAGCCTTGCGCTGACCGGCACAGTTCGCCTTGTCCCGTTCTTGGTGTCGAAGATCCCCAGGTCAATATAGTCCACAACCGCCCCCGAGATATGCTGTACGTTCAAATGCACCTGGCTTGCCGTCAAATCCGCAATCTCAGAGCTTCGCATGGCCGATTCATAGGCGCTCTATCAAAACATCGGCAAAGTCGGCATCAGCGTGTTTCACAAGGGCCTCAAACTCCTTATCTGTGACCAATCTCCGGGGATTCTTGTCACCCCTGATAATAAACTGGCCGGGTAGGGTGTCGGCACTGATTTTTTTGCATTTCCGGGCCTCATGATACATGCCACTCAAGACCCCTATTTCAAAATCAATAGTTCCACAGGCCGCCCCCTGGCCCTCGCGCCACTTCCGGTAATGCTCTTGATCGTCTCCCTCAGCCGCATGAAGCGGTTTATTGCCAAAGAAGTCCAGCAAGTGGCCCACAGCATTCAATTTGCGGTAGTATCCCTTTTTCTCTTGGACTGTGGGTAAGAGCATGTACCAGTTAGAAAGGTCCTTGATGGTTCTAAACTCGACTTTCTTGACCTTCAGGCCTGCATTCATCTCACGGTTTTCGTACTGTTTGGCAACATGCTTTGCCCGGCCAGCTTCGGCCAGCTTTTTGCCCTTGTCACCCTGGCCGCAATAAACTCGCTGGCCGTCTATCCTGGCATACCAATAAACGGAACCGTTGCGCTCTATACAGGTGACGCCCTTCATTGTTTTTGCCATTCAAACCACCTCCTTTAGATTTTTGCCTGATTGTTATCTTGCCCCCACTGCCTTATGTTGGGGACTCGATTGCTTCTTCAACTTGGCCCTTTTCAAATACTCGGTTAGCGCCTTGATAATAAGATCCTTGAGAGTGACCCCCTCGATAGCTGCCTGGATTTTGGCCTGCCTGTGTAGTTGGTCTGGGAAATCTTTAATGTTTAGAACCACTTGGCTTAACACCTCCTTTCTTGATTTGATATATTAGTAACCTAATACAGATTAGAAAGGATGTCAAGCCTTGATTTTATTTTTTTAATTGATACCCTTTAAACCTTCAACCCCAACTCCCTCTTGAGCCGTTCCCTGGCATCCAGGATCGAACCGTCAATAGCCTCAAAGTAGCCCCCAGTGTATAAAGAAACCGTGACCTCAAAGAATTATTGATGCCTGAAGTTGTCCAAACAGAGGCTCTGACAAACCTGCTTGACCGGAAGGGTATTGTATCAAAACAGGAACTGTTAGAAGGGGTTAAGAGGGTTGCTGCTAAGATGCCGAGGGCGGAGACATGAGCAAAAAAAACTGGAATCAAGAACCGGGACTCTTTAATATTGTCTCATACTCTTTCTGTTGCAAGGGACATTCAAGGAAATCATCAAACTGGGATAGGGTCAGTTTGAGTTGCCTAGCCATTGATTTGTAGGTCTTAGGAGGGATAAACTTTCTGCCTTTAGGGACGGTTATTCTTGCAGCTTTCTTACCATCTAGAATATACCACCCATTTAATTCTTTGCCGCCTCGGAATTCAATATCAAGCTTATCCTCACAGCATTTCTTGACATTACTTGTATCGAATGAGGCATTCTTCATTAATCGGGGGCGACAATTCTTTGCTGAAGGAACTCCTTAATCTTAAGCCACTCGTCAGTAAACTCATCGTCTACCGTCAGATCGTCATATAGAGATTCGATTTCAGATTTCAAAGCCTCAACGGCCTCTATTGGATCGTCACCATAACCATACAGAGGGATATCGGTTGTCCGAGCAATAAAGCCATCATCATCGGGCTCTACAATAGCATCTATCGGGACTTTTAGAGTCTTAGTGGGCAACAAGTTGACTTTGATAAAGCCAATGCCCATCATCCTAATTCTTTTTATTTCCTCTTCTAAAGCAAAAACCCTCCTCACAAGTTCATCTCGTTGAAGTGGCTCAAGCGGTGGTTGTTTTGTGTCTCTCAATCGTATTGGTTCACCAGGAGTCTGTGGGATGGGGGGAAACCAAGCCCTATGAGCCAAGCAGTGTCTTTCCGGCAAGGGATAAGCGGTCGCCATTTTCAAGCCTCCGTCTCTATTCTCAAGTTCAACTCCTTCAAAATGAAATCATGCTTATCGTTGGTAATCTTAAAAGCGGTTTTAAAATCATACTGATTTGGCTCAAAATCATTCTCAATACTCAAGTATAGGCCCTTTTCCTGAAACAGAGAATTGGCTATGACAACGTGAATAGCTAATTCGTGTTCCGAAACTTTAAGATCGTAAATCACACCCCTCCCATATAACAAATCATGAAATTTATCTGGAGTATGTGGATTTAGGGACTGCAGGAATAAAGCTGAGTCGCCTTCCGTTGATAAGTGCCGCTGGACATTCATCTTTTGACGAGAAATGGTATTGTGTCGAAAAATCTCAAACAACTTGCCGTAGAAATCTTCTGCCATCGTTTTATCCTTGGGGCCTCGCAGCAAGGCTGAAACTTCTTCCAAACCAAACGATACATCAAAAAAACTAGGACCATAGAATTTCGAAAAGTGAATGTAATTGTTTGATGGGGTTTCAATATTGAACCTAATATCATTCAAATGAAGCTCAAAAGCCTCGACAAGCTTTTTGATTAGGTTAATCCGTGACCCTTCTAAAATCTCATCAAGCATCGGTTTTTCAAAAAAGACCTGATAAAACAGTTCCGTACCTACTGGCTTTACGACAAGTTCCATGGATCCTCTCCATCTTAACGTTTGGATTAACCAAACCTAGTATTTCATATATCACAAGGCGATGATATCGTCAATCTCAACAGTTTTATAACGCCATTTTTCGGTTAGGCTTCCTACGTCCCTTGAGACGACACGGTGTTGCATCAAAGTTTTCTTCCGTGATTTACAACCGACTTCCGGCTGGTTGTTATCACACCGCCCATGTGGGTATTCGAATTTCAAAGAGCAACAAAGATCGACTTGCACAAGGTCAAGCCAAAGAAACCCTAACCCACACGCATTGATAGGGGGACCCTGCCTCTGGTGGAATTTCCGCCACCTAAACCCTGTGAGTCCTAGGCCCCAACCGCTCAGGTCGAATAATCATCCTGTCACGGGTTCGGGCTCGATTCGGAATAAAGTCCTTGATATATGTGCTGGGCGTTTCCTCTGGCAGAATCTCGACCTCTCCAGTTGATCCTGGTATATTTCGAGGCGCTCCGGTCAATTTTTCGCCCATGAAAAGATTTGGATTCCGCTCCCCCATTTCCTTCCACATGCGCTTCTTGAGAGCCTTGGCCATCTTTCCCTCAATTTCCGCAGTCACGGCCTTCCGAGCCTTTAACAAGACCTGGCGTTCCCGAAGCCGCAGATTCTGAGTCTCAAGAAAAAAATCTATGCCCTCTAACCGGTCCCTTAATTTATCCATCACCTGGCCCTCCACAACCTCGGCCATCTGCGCTTTTTAGGGGCTTCTGGCTCGGGTATAGGCTCCACGTCCTTTTCTGCTTCTGCCCTTTCTTCCCCAACCCCCTCTACGACATCAGCCACAACTCGATCAAGAAAGCCCCTTGGGTTTTCACATAACTCGTCAAAATGCTCTTCGTTTTCCATGACTACCTCCTTCGACTCTGCCGCAACTGCTCCGCGATCCTGCTCACCATTTTATCATGGGAAGACGCATGCCCCATCTGTGCTGACTGCACCCTAGCTTCGGCCCGAAGGTGCGCTTTGGCTTGCTGTGATTCATAATGAACCTGTCTATGCAGATTTCGTTCAAATCCAACCGGGTCTTCAGCCTCCCAATCTTCAAGTTGCTCGCGTGACATCTGGGTGATGTCCTTGTACGGCAAGGCCTCTTCGGAACCAAGTTCCTCATTGTAGAGATGCCTTGCATACGCAACCGGGTCCGATTCCTTCAAATCCATAAGTTCGTCTTGATCCATGACTTCACCTCCTTCTTATTTATTCGCCTTCACGGGATACGCTTCCGTCGCCTTCCACAGTACTGGATGGGCTCGGTGAAAATTCCTCAAATCGCTCCGCTGAAGCTGGGTACTCACTTTCCACAGTACTGGCACACCGATCCGTGGTGTCCAGGGGGATATTGTGGATACCCTGGTCATAACCAGAATCGCGCCGCTTTTGCAGGCGGGCAGTGATTGCGCTCGTGAGGTCACTGTTTGGATCGCGGGCCCTCTGGGTGCAATGTGGGATCATGTTCAGGGGGGACGACAAGGCTCTGAAGTCTATGATATGCGCTCATCACATTGTGGCCCGGCTCATGGTCCATAACGTATTGAATGTCTCCACTTTGAAGGGCTCGTTCAAAGCCTGGGGTTCTTGCGGCAAATTGCCTGTGAGTATAATCGGCTTCCCGTTCATAATCTAAGCGCCTACAGGCCGCGTCGTACTCCTGAGGATAATCCTCGCGAAACTCCTCAAGCTCGGTCTTGCTCATGTCCAAAATGTGTTTCATGATGTACCTCCTTTAAGGTTTAAGGGTTTTTGTCAATTATCTTTCATCTATCGTCGAAATGCTCTCTCCCGGACAATAATCGCTATAATCAAGGCCCTGCGCCCATCTATCCTGGTCGGCGACATGACGAACTAAGTCCCGTTCATAGTCATCAAACGTCCCAAAACCTTTCTCCAACGTGTCAAGGCGACGGTCGGACATGGATCGGGTTTCGATATCAATCTGTGGCGACTCCCACAACCTACCCGCAACTATGGCATTAACTGCAAGGCATAGGGCAGTTACACTAGGCCACAGCTTGTGCGCGTCTTTTGCCTTGGCCTGCTCCCGGCCAAACGCGGCAAGGTACCCTTTTAGCCTTTTCGCACGGGATAGGTCGAGGCTCCTGCGAACCGAATACAGAGTTTTGACCAAATTAGCCAAGTCCATGTCCTGATCCTGAACAGCGGATAAATAGAATTTTTTTTCCCGCTTCAGGGTTCGGTTGATGTCCACAAGTGCTCGCTGGCAGGCAGGGTCAAGCTCAGTGCTTAACCAACTTCGGGATATGGTCGGGATAAAAAGCTCACGCCCGCAAAGCTTGTTGCGTAAGGCGATACAGCGATAAATGAGTTTCTCAAAGTTGAATTCCTCAAATTCTGTCAGAATTCGAAGCCACCTGTCTGCGGTAGGCACGCTGTTAAGACGGGGATCTTCCTCATGATCGATAGCTACCAAAAGCCCAAAACCAGGACGGCCTCCCAGGTCAGGCGGACAACAAGCACCGACAAGGGTTGCGTATAGTTGCCCGGTGTGCACTTCCTCAAAGTAAACACATCGCCCTGAACGATGTAACGGGTTTTTGAATTCGTGCTGCTTTAAAATAGCCATTACAAAATGTCCGCAAATAAAGAATTTGTTTTGATACTGCAAAGGGCAGCCATTGCAAGAGCTACAATCTGATCAATCTTTTGACTGGACTTTTCCTTAACAATCCTGAGCCCGCGCCCGGTCTCTTTGGCAATCGCGCAAGTGGCTTCATATCGAAGGTCCTTGCAGGGATAAAGAACCATGTTGCCGTATTCCACTAAGTCATAAAGGTTCTGTCCCATCTCTGTAAGGTTCGGGCCAGTCTGTGGAAACTCCTGCATAGGCAAGCCCTTTTTTTGCAATGTGGTGGCAGATCTATGGAACTGAAAAGGGTCATATCTCACAGAAAGAAGGCTATAGCCCTGATACAGTTCCAGGAGATAGGCTTCCATTGTTTCCTCAAGGTCCATGGGGTCATCTGAAGAGGGTTGCCAAAAGCGCTTAGGGCCTAATTTTAGCTTGTCGCCGTCACGATAAACTGAAACTACAGCGCTCCTGTCCTTCTTCACACTGGCATCGACACCTACCCACAAGTGATTTGACTTGTCAGGCAGTGGGGGGCTGTGCTCCAGGTCAACGCAGGCATCCCATTTTTCCATATTAAAGAGACCGGTCTCAGAGGAAACCCATTTGTTTTCGTGGAGCCTCAAATAGGTATTAGTTCTAAGTTGCTGCTTTTGACTTGCATAGTATTCTGGGGTCTGCCAGGGCATCCGGGGTTCATGGTCCCAATACATGAATAGCTCGCCCTTCGCATAAGCCGGAAAATCCTCACCCAGGGGTCTCTCCACACCTTCTTTAACATTATGCTGTGGGTCAAAAATCTGATGATAGAGGTCTTCCAATAACTCAGATTCACCCTCAAAACCGGCATATGTGGTTATCAGCCTGATTGAGTTCTTGCGGGTAGGAACGGGCGTCAATTCGTCGTATAGGCGCCTTTCCCGCTCTGTAGTGAGGCCCCAAAGCTCATCGTGCGTCACAAGGCCTTGGTTTGCACCCGCCTCACCGGAGTAGTCCACAGGGATTGCCGTTATAATTGTACCGTTTTTCAAGGTGATTTGACTCGCTGTCTCAGCGGCTATTTCAGACCCTAAAACAGGATCGCGTCGAATAAAGCCCTTGAGCTCCTTAAAAGCCCGAGAAATGGCCTGGTCCTTCTTGTTGGCACATACAATTAGCTCGTTTGGTGCTTCAATGTTGTATGCCCAATAGCCGAGGACAATAGCGTTGACCGTGGTTTTGCCGGACTTCTTGACGCAGCTATACCCGATAACCGAATAGGGTAGCTTGCCGTCAGCATCGAAGGTGAAGCAGTGGTCCAGGATACGCTTTTGATGTGGCTCAAATCGAATATGGTCACCACTCGCTAAGATTATGAAATGTTCCGCCCACTCGGTCAGCTTAATCACTTTTTACCGCCTTCTATAGCTCTCAGGGCGTCTCTATAGCTCTGTGGAGACCGTTTCCTTCTTACTGCAAACAACGCCTCAAGGTCACGTCTGAGGGATTCACTGTACGTGGTATAGTTCCGACCGAGGCATGGCAAAAGCTCACCTTTGTCGTTGATAAGCGACTCGTGCTTTTCTACATGCTTACCGATCTGGATTAACACAATCAACTTTGACCGAATATTGTCCAGAATCAGCCGTTGCGCTGCGGTCAAATCGCTGTGGCCTCCAAGGTCGTCAACTAAACCCTGGATAATAGCCTTCAACTGCTTGGCTTCCTTGGTCCTACCATCGGCATACTTGCGCTTTATGTGGTCGCTATGTGCCCCGTGCTTCAAATTGCCACCTTGTGGGTTATCAGACCGCCATTTCTCAAGGTTTTTCTTGCCTGCCTCAAGCTCAGCCTTGGTCGGTTTCTGTCCTTTTGGGGCCATTATTCTGTATCCTCAATCAGGTTAAATTTCTTTTCAATTTCCCTGGCAAACTTCAATA
>DAOVOU010000335.1 GCA_030629475.1 Desulfobacterales bacterium
GGGGATAAGGTGTGTTTCCGGATTGTGATCTTCCCCCAACTCGCCATCAAGGTCTGCCCCGGCTGCATTGAAATACCGCAGACAAACTGATTCCAGCCCGTAGGCGTTCCTGAAATCATTCAGTATCTGTTCAACCATGAGTTTGGTTCTGCCGTAAGGATTGATCGGTTTTTGAGGATGCTCTTCGGTCATAGGAATTTCGACCGGTTCTCCGTAACTGGCACAAGAAGATGAGAATATGAAATTGCCAATATTCCTTTCAACCATGACCTCAAGGAGGACCAAGGTATTGGCCACGTTATTCTGGTAGTATTTGGCCGGTTCCTCTACCGACTCTCCGACATAACAAAACGCAGCAAAGTGCATGACGGCTGAGATGGGATAGTCTGAAAATATTTTTTGAAGCAGGCTTGAATCATTCATGGAACCTTCGAAAAACGGTCCATACTTTACTGCCCCACGGTGACCGCAAACAAGGTTATCAAGAACTATCGGCATGTAACCCTTTGCGGAAAGGTACTTGGCCATGTGTGATCCAATATATCCGGCGCCACCAACCACCAGGATGTTTTTCACGACGTATACTCCCCCTTCGATTGCGGAATGCGGATTGCGGAATGCGGAATGAAAAACGTAGTAGTTCAGCCTGTATTGTCATTTCGAACGAATGTGCCTCCGGCCCGTAGGGCCTAGGCCCCGGAGGGAGAAATCTTGCTCAGAAGGCATACAGTTCCAAGTCCAAAGATTTCTCCCTTTGGTCGAAATGACAGAAAAGCAGTCAGTGGTGAACTATTACTGAAAAACAATTTCACCCGCCGGAACCTGCCTGCCTCTCGATGGGCAGACCTACGACAAGGAGTGACTTTCGATTTCGAATTTCCGATTTTCTTTATTCCGCAATCCGCAATCCGCAATCCGCATTCGATTCACTCCGCATTCGATCACAAAGGCGGGTCATCCGTTTTTGCGGCTTGTCGTTCCGCAGGGCAATGGCCAGGGCCTGTTTGGTTCCAATGAGCACGACCAACTCCTTTGCACGGGTTACCCCGGTATATATGAGGTTTCTCTGAAGTAAGATAAAGTGCTGAGTCATCACCGGCAGGATCACTGCCCCATATTCTGAGCCCTGGGATTTGTGGACGGACACGGCATAAGCCAGTACGAGCTCGTCGAGTTCAACAAACTTATAGTCAACAGCACGGCCGTCGTATTTGACAGTGATCTTTTCAACATCCCGATCGATTCCGCTGATGGTTCCAATATCTCCGTTGAAGACATCTTTTGCATAATTGTTTCTAATCTGCATTACCTTGTCCCCGCGCTTGAAGGTGCGCCCCATACGCTCAATAATATCATCGGAGGGGTTCAATGCCTGCTGAAGCACACGATTAAGATTCGTTGTGCCAATAATTCCTTTGTGCATGGGGCTCAGCACCTGGATGTCTGACAAGGGATCAAGTTTAAAGCGATCCGGAATACGCTCGCAGCAAAGCTCCAGGATCGTTGAAAGCACCTTTTCGGGATCCTCTTGCTGGATAAAGTAAAAATCCTGCAGGGTGTCGCGTTTGGAATCTGAAATGGTCGGGGAAAACCCCTGGTTGATCCTGTGGGCATTTACGATGATCAGACTCTCCCGGGCCTGTCTGAAGATTTCTTGCAAGAACACGACCGGGACCTGTTTGGAGTCGATCATATCCCGCAGCACGTTTCCGGGACCTACAGAAGGGAGCTGATAGATATCCCCAACCAGGATGAGCGCAGCGGTCATGGGAACCGCTTTGACAAGGTGATACATCAAAAAAGTATCTACCATGGACGCCTCATCCACAATCACTACATCAGCATCGAGCGGGTTTTTTTCGTTTTTCTGAAACCCGCCGCTCTTGAAGTTATAGGCAAGAAGGCGATGGATCGTTTTTGCCTCATGGCCCGTGACCTCCGAAAGCCTCTTGGCCGCCCGGCCCGTCGGTGCGCAAAGCAAGACCTCCTTTCCTGCCGCCTCAAAGACCGCCAGGATGGCCTTGACCAAGGTGGTTTTCCCCGTACCGGGTCCACCCGTGAGAATCGACACCTTTTGCGAAAGCGCTGTGTGCAGGCCAATCCATTGTTCTTTTGAAAGCATAATGGCCAGCCTCTGTAGGACCAGTTTTTCTGTACGCCTGGCATCCATGCCAATGCCTTTTATGGGTACAGAAAGCAGGGCCTTAAGGCGGTTGGCCAGACCCACCTCAGCCGCGTAAAAAGCCTTCAAGTAGACCGCACCCCCACCCAAACCCTCCCCCTTCAAGGGGGAGGGTTTGGTGGGGGTTACAAAGTCTTCCAGCACAATGCGTCCGGATGCAGCCAGATTCCTGACAGCCGTTTCAAGGGCGGTGCGGTCTATCTCAAGGAGTGCTTCGGCCCGATCCAGTAGTTGATCATACAGGACAAACACATGTCCTTCATCAGACACCTTTTCCAGGACATGCAAGATTCCTGCCTCGGCACGTATGATGGCATCCTTGGCAATGCCGACTTTTTCTGCAATCCGGTCAGCTATAAGAAAGCCAATGCCAAATACGTCGGATGCCAGCCGATAAGGGTTTTCCCGCACCACCCGGATGGCGTTCTGGCCGTACTCCTTGAATATCTTGGCGCTATAGCCAGCGCTCACACCGTGGCCCTGAAGAAAGATCATAACGTCTCTGACCTCTCTTTGATCTTCCCATGCCTTGAGGATCATCTGAAGCCGCTTCTCGCCAATACCTTCTACCCCAAGGAGCTTGTTGGGAAAACGCTCAATGACCTGGAGGGTTTTTTCTCGGAACCGGTCCACCAATTGCTTGGCCATAGCAGGGCCTATCCCCTTGATTAGGCCTGATCCCAGGTACTTTTCAATCCCGTCCATTTTGGCGGGAAGGCTAACAGTGTAACCATTGGCCTTGAACTGCTGGCCGTATTTGGGATGGATCTCCCAACTGCCCCAGAGCTTCAATACCTCGCCTGGTGCGATTCCTGCAAGTTGTCCAACGACTGTCACGAGTTCGGGGTTTCCCCTGACCTTCAACCTGGCTACTGTGTAGTGGTTCTCCTCGTTAAAGTAGACAATTCGTTCCAGGTGGCCTTCAATGGTTTCAGACATA
>DAOVOU010000297.1 GCA_030629475.1 Desulfobacterales bacterium
GGTTAATCTCTGAACCGTGAAACCTTGAACCTAAGTAGTTACTCTTCATCGCTCTCTAACCTTGAACCGTGAACATAGGAGGCTGTCCGAGAATACGTCTTCATGTCATTTCGACCGAAGGGAGAAATCTAAAACTTACGTATTTTCAATACAATAAGATTTCTCGCTACGCTCGAAATGACAACTTTGGTGAGTTCTCGGACAGCCTCCTAGGAACTTTGAACCTGAGTAGCTACTGAGTAAGATAGGCCGTTCAACTGGTTTCGCATGTTCTATGCCAAAAGTCGATAGTGCCAAAGGTCATATCTTCAAGGCCTTCCAAGCATCTGGCCCACTGCGTCAACAAGGGCCTCGGCAGTAATGCCGAATTTTTCCAAAACAACAGCGCCTGGTGCAGAAGCCCCAAAGCGCTCAATGCCGATCACCCTGCCATCGAGTCCTACATAGCGTTCCCAGCCCATGGGCACGCCTGCCTCAATGGCAAGGCGCGCCTTTACTTTGGCCGGCAGGACCTTTTCTCGATAGGCAGCTTCCTGGGCCTCAAAAACCTCCCAGCTTGGCATGCTGACTACCCGAACCGCAACCCCTTCCTGGACAAGCTTTTCATAGGCAGCCAATGCCAGATGGACCTCTGATCCGGTGGCAAGGATCAGGACTTCTGGTGTACGCTGTGGCGCATCTGCGAGGATGTAGCCTCCACGCAACACACCCTCGGGCGAGGCAAACCGGCTCTGGTTGATGATAGGGACCTTCTGTCGGGTAAGAATCAAGGCAGTGGGGCCTTGTTTGCGATTCAGGGCAAATTGCCAGGAAAAGACCGTCTCGTTGGCATCGGCCGGTCGCAGAACCATTAGATTGGGTATGGTCCGCAGAGCAGCCAGGTGTTCGACTGGCTGGTGGGTGGGCCCGTCCTCTCCCACGGCCACAGAGTCATGGGTGAAAACATAGATAACTTGCAGCTTCATCAGGGCGGCCAGGCGTATGGCCGGCCGCATGTAGTCGGAAAAGACCAGGAACGTGGCGCCGTAAGGCACAAGGGCCTGGCTCAGGGCCATGCCGTTCAATATGCCCCCCATGGCATGCTCGCGTATGCCAAAATGGATATTTCTCCCGCACCGATCCACCTTGATGACCCCCAGACCTTTGATGTAGGTCTTTGTGGAGGGGGCAAGATCTGCAGAACCGCCCAACAGGGCGAATAGCCTCGGGGCCACGCCTTCGAGGACCTTGCCCGAAGCACTCCGGGTGGCTATAGGACCTTGATCGGGCTCAAAGTTGGGCAGGGACTCTTCCCAGCCTTCGGGCCATTTTCCCTCATGGCGTTCTTTCCACTCTCTGGCCAGGTCCGGATATTCTCCGGCGTAAGCGTCAAAAAGACGTGTCCATTCTGTCTCCAACACACGGCCCTTGTCCAGGCAGGTTCGAAATTGCGCAAGGGCCTCTTCAGGGATATGGAATAATGTTTCAGGCCAGTTGAGTCGCTCCCTGACCAACTTAGCTTCTTCGGCTCCCAGGGGCTCGCCGTGGGCCGATGCATTGTCCTGTTTGTGGGGGCTTCCGTATCCGATATGGGTGCGGGCAATAATCAAAGAGGGTCTGTCTCTTTCTTGCTGTGCTGCGCTCAAGGCTGAGGCAATTTGAGTGAGATCGTAGCCGTCCACCTTTTGCACATGCCAGCCGTAGGCCTCAAACCGCTTGCCTACATCCTCTGTGAAGGTGAGGTCTGTGCTACCCTCGATGGTGATACGGTTGTCCAGGTAGATGTAAATCAAGCGTCCCAGGCCAAGATGGCCTGCAATGGAGGCTGACTCCGAGGCAATCCCCTCCATCATGTCGCCGTCGCTGACCAGGGCATAGATAAAATAATCGACAAGTGGGTATCCAGGCCGGTTGAAGTACTGGGCAAGGTATTCTTGTGCCATGGCCATGCCTACTGCGTTAGAAAAGCCCTGGCCTAAAGGGCCGGTCGTGGTCTCCACACCCGGGGTGAGCCCGTATTCGGGATGGCCCGGGGTGATGCTGTTCCACTGGCGGAATTGGCGGATATCCTCAAGGGAGACATCGTAGCCCGCCAGATAAAGAAGGGCATAGAGGAGCATTGATCCATGGCCGGCCGACAGGACGAACCTGTCGCGGTTTGGCCATTCAGGGTTGGCCGGGTTGTGTTTCAAAAACCGGGTCCACAGGACGTATCCGATGTCTGCGGCCTCCATGGGCATGCCTGGATGCCCTGAGCGGGCTTTTTCCACGGCATCTACAGCAAGCATGCGGATGGTGTTGATACAAACTTGGTCGAGTCTGTCTTTCTGGTCCACGCTCTCAATCTTCCCGGTGATTTCTCGATCAGATTTCACTTCACTCCTCCATGTTCGTTATTGCTTATTCGTCAAGCGTTACATTGCACAATATTGGGGTATTTGAAAGTCTTTGATGAAAAATTCTTCGGAAATTGACAATGCCCGGAGAATCATATAATGATCGAATATCATTCCACCTAACCCGGATAAACCGGAACCAAAAAAGAGATTAATCACGAAAACACGAAATAGTCTTAAAAATTTTCTGCCAGAAAAAACACGAAGTTTACAACTAACGGACTAAATCCGAAATCCGAAATCCGAAATCCGAAATAGCACAGGAGGCTCACCCTTGAGGTCATATAAAGACGGGATTGCCTATCAATACCTGAGGGAAACGAAATATGACCGTGAGTCGATTCTTCGCAGAGATGACCTCGGGCAGATCCCAAGACCTCCGGTCTATAAGACGTACCCGGAGGCCGCTAAGATCCCTCTGCCAAGGCCTGTCTTTGGAGAAACAAAAAGCCTGTGGGACATTCTGAATCAGCGACGTTCCAGGAGACGATACGCCTCTGAGCCCATCACCATGACAACCCTGTCAACCCTGCTCTGGGCTACCCAGGGCATCACCCTTTCGGCCCGTGACTATCAGTTTAGAACGGCCCCTTCGGCCGGTGCCCTCTACCCTGTGGAGACCTACCTTAGCATCCACCGTGTTTCAGACCTGAAACAGGGCATGTATCACTTTAATGTGCTCGATTTTGCCTTAGAGGAGATTGCGCAAGGCAACTTCGCCGAGCACCTGACCCGCGCTGCACTGGACCAGGCCATGGTGAGGCGGGGAGCCGTGCTTTTCATATGGACGGCCATTGTGCTACGCTCCATGTCGAAATATCGAAACCGGTGCATTCGCTATATCTTTATGGACGCTGGCCACATTGCTCAAAATCTCCAGCTTGCCGCCACAGCCATGGGCCTAGGGTGCTGCCCGATCGGGGCGTTTTATGATAAGGAGATCAACCAGATACTCAGAGTTGACGGGGAGGAAGAGACTGCCATTTACCTGGCAGCAGTGGGCAAGCTATAGGAATGCGGAATGCGGATTTCGGATTTGGAAAACTATTCCTTTCCTCATTAATTTCAAATTCCTCGGATTAATCCGCTGTAGGCGGATAACCGGCTTAATTTACATGAAAATGATGTGCAAGCTAAATCCGCATTCCGCATTCCGCATTCCGAAATCGATAGATCTTGCCCAAATGCGAAAGGATGCGATCGATATCTTCCGGGCAGGCGTTGAGGCGGTGGAACCTGAAGCAGCCGTTAAACAGTATTGCAGGCGTGAAGGCAACCGGCTCCTGGTTGACCAGGAGGTCTATGACCTTAGCGAATTTGAGAACATCTTCGTGATCGGGGCAGGAAAGGCCGGGGCACCCATGGCCAGGGCCGTGGAGGAGGCCCTGGGGGACAGGATCACCGAGGGTATCATTAACGTGAAATACGGTCAC
>DAOVOU010000329.1 GCA_030629475.1 Desulfobacterales bacterium
ATGTCTTTCCAGCCCTGCCCACCACCGGATGGCACGTTTCGTCCATTCAAAAATCAGACCTGCGAACCGCCAATAGGCCACGCCGGCCACCAGGAACAATGACATCAAGACAACGAGAATGCCTTTCAGCGCTTTCATCATTTCGCGGTCTGAAGCATTACGTAAAGCCTGCTGAAGTCGCCGTTGGTAATGTGGCTGGAAAGTATGCGTTGGCTGACCTGACAGCGATAGTTACAGTAGGCGACGATGGCGGAAGTTCAGGACGTCTGCGAGAGGAGTTTCAGATTCTACCGCCGGGTGATATTCGCAATTGCATGGTGGCGCTGGCTGAACATGACAACCTACTCACCCGGTTGTTTGACTATCGGTTTCCAGGGCAAGGAGTACTTGCCGGCCACAGTCTTGGCAATCTTTTTCTGACTGCTTTAACAGGCATCACCGGAGGTTTTGTAGAAGCCATCAAATGCTCCAGCGAACTGCTTGGCATCAAAGGTCGGATTTTTCCTTCTACAGTAGCGAACGTGCGGCTGGTAGCAGAACTGGACGATGGAACACTGGTCCGGGGACAACACAAGATCACAAATGGCATTCGAGCGGTCCGCAGGGTGAGACTTGAACCTCCTGACTGTCTGCCCCTCAAGGGAGCCCTAGACGCGATTCGCCAGGCCGATTTGATCGTGATCGGGCCAGGGTCGCTATTCACCAGTGTCATCCCGAACCTGTTGGTGAGAGGGATCTCAGACGCCATCATCCGTTCACCCGCCAAAAAGATTTACATCTGCAACATTATGACCCAGCCTGGGGAAACCAATGGATACGGAGTCGAGGACCACGTATGGCACTTATTGGCATACTGTCCCGGCCTGATGCTTGATTTTGTTTTACTGAACATTCGGTCGATTTCTGAAGCGGCACGCCAAAAACACCGGGCTGATGGCGCCAAACAAGTCCGTGTAAAAGATTCAAATAGCCTTCAAAGTGAGGCAGGCATTGGTTCTTTACCTCTGGATCAGGGCCGACTTAGGATGCCAGTCCTCCGCCGGGACCTGCTTGAGGAAGGAGAGACACCCCGCCATCATCCGACCAAACTCAGCAGCGCCGTGTTTGAGGCCTGGGAGTTCCTCGCTCAGGGGCAGGACACGCATCGAATCTGCCCGCCTTAAGTATTTTAACTCTCTCGTTTTGACTGTCTCTCAATCAGTACCTATAAGCAATGGAAAAATCATGAAATTCGCCAGTGTGGTCCTCCCAATCAACATGCACATCAGTCACATGTGCCCATGGTGGCCCCTTATGACACCAGTCAATTACCTTTTTCACATCTTTTTCTCTGCCTTCAAAAACGGCCTCCACTCCTCCATCCCTTCTATTTTTAACCCATCCCGTAAGGTTATATGTCTTTGCCTCATCCCGGGTATGTGCTCGAAAGAATACACCCTGAACCATGCCCTGGATAATGACATGGGCTCTAACCATGGACATAATGATCCTCCCCGGTCAAGATAGATAGTTTCCATCCAGAAATGGCCCTTTTCCGCAATCTCTGCGTCAATCTTCGGGATTGCTTGTGCGACGTACAACAGTCCGCCTCCGCGCAATCCCTTGATTTCCTCGACCTTGCGAAAAATTGCTCATTTCTGAATAGGAAACCGCGTTGTGGCCATCCGGAGTTTCCGGATGGCCACTAGCTTAGAGCTGAAAGCTGAGAGCAAAAACCCACTATACTGGAAAAGTGGGGATCGCGTCTACACTCTTGACAGAATGGCTCGAAAATTTCTCACCTGTGAGTGAATCCCGAACCTAATCATTATGTTTATCCTATATCCTGCCCAAGCGGCTATCCATTATCCCATATCCAGGCCACAAGATGCGGCAAGACATTCCCACTTTTGCTAATCGCTGGTCGGCAGAGGATCATCTGAGAAGTTACTCAGTCTCTACAGAAGGCATTAGTTCCTTGGGGAGGTATCTGGAGAATGCACCGTAGGAGTACCTTCGGGTGAAGCGAGCGAGAGTATCTAATGGCCCGACCTGGCCAACAATTAATGTTTTTTGTTTTCGTTTCACCTGGAGGACCTGCCACACCTTACCAGAGAGGACGAAATGGGATCCCACAGCGGCCTCAATGAATAATTCTCCTATTACCCTTCCTGTGTTGGCGTCCACAATACGAAAATCTCGGATTTGGGGAATATTCGAGTGTATGAATCCCATGTATGCCATATCCATAAGCTTGGTAGTTGCCCGGCACTTGCCCAGGGATTCTTCGACAAAGCCGATATCCGCAAGATGGAGTAATATGGCCTTAAAGGTATCTGTCTCGCAAAGCGGGGAAAGTATATCCCCCATGTCATCCCATCTCAAACCTCCAGGCATTGCGTAAAGGAGAGAAAATACCTGCTGAACACAGACCGAGATGTCAGGCGTGTACTCAATCCGCTCAACCAACCCCTTTTCTGCCATACGCGAATATATCTCAAATTGCACCTTCTCATCAGCCTGATTTCTGTAGCAGCCGATGGCCAGCATTTCATTTCCCCTCCTGCCTCCACGCCCCACTCTCTGAATAAAGGCCGAGGGGGTAGGTGGTGGGCCATAGAGGACCACTGCATCAATATCCCCGATATCTATACCCAGCTCCATGGTCATTGTACAGACACAGAGGCCCCACTGCCAGGTGCGCATAGCCTCCTCTACTGATTCTCTCTCCTTTCTGGAAAGGCTCCCATGGTGAACCAGAACCCTGTCGCGGGGCCAGAAAGTCTTTAGCCTGAGGGCAAGCTCCTCAACATTTTTCCGGCTGTTGCAAAAGATGAGAGCCTTATGGTACTTATTCTGTCTCAAGAATTGGATCACCCGTTCCATATCCGGAAATAAGTGAAAGGAAATCTCCCTGGTTGTGCCGGCCTTTACGACCGTAGCGGATTCAAAGTAACGGCCTGCCAGGTTCTCAGGTTGTGAGATTGTGGACGACAGTGCGCAGTACTGGATCGGGTTTTCTGTGTGCCATTTTTCGAGGCGGCGGAGCAATATCCTTAACTGATCGCCCCTGTAAGTATTGTCGAGCAGGTGGATCTCATCAAGGATGACAGCCCTTGTATCCTTCCATATCCGGGGGTAGCGACAAAGGAGAGAGTCAAGCGACTCAGGAGTGGTAAGGAGCACGTTTTCTGGACGTGTGGTGCGCAACTCAGGCCTGTCTCCTGTCCTCACCGAAAG
>DAOVOU010000025.1 GCA_030629475.1 Desulfobacterales bacterium
AGTTAACGTCTACGGTCTACCTGCCCGCCATTGCCATGTGCCTGCCCGCCATTGCCAGAGACCTGCCCGCCATTGCCAGAGATGCTAGCAGTTGACCTGCCCGCTGTACCTGGCGATGGCAGGCGGGTGCTCGCAGGTACACTGCATGCCGTATATGGCCATGGCAGGCGGGTGCAGGCATTGCAGTTGCCCGGCGAGCGTGGTGCCCTGCCCGCCATTGCCAGAGATGCTAGCACGCAAGCTGAATGCTGTCTCAGGCGTCGGCAGGCGGGTGGCAGGCGGGTCGGTTACGCTGCTTGTTACAGACACACAAGTTTATTGAGTTAGACGTAAACCCTGACCCAGAAAGGCTTGATACTTATCTTTAAAGAGCGCTACGCTAACCCAGGAGGTCAATGATACGTTCTTCTCCTGAACCCCGGTTGGGCACATCTTGTGAATGAGTTTCCTCATTCAAATCGGATTCATCAGACAAAGTATCAAGTGATTCTACGGGGTTAACCTTCCCTTCAGCGACATCCTCTGCCGTCCCGTGAGGCCCCTCTATTTGGCCTTGGGCAGCGTGCGGATTATCTTGATTCAAGTTTGCCACAGTACCGATCCCTGCTATCATTGTCTACCTCCTTGAAAAAAAAGCCCATTCCTCTCACGAAAGAATGGGCCCAAGTATTCAGCAATGGTTGGGTAACCCCGCTATCCCGCAAAAACAGGACCGGAGGCTTTGCGTCCCACTCTTTCAAGAGGTTTGCCTTTTTCACAGCCGTCTTTGTTTTGTGTTTTGATTATTTTATCGGCATGGTCAGAGGAAACCTTTAATTGTACGTCTCGGAATTTCTACAACCTATTGAAGTTATAGATATTTATTGGCGCTATCGCAAGTTCGATCAGGGAATAATGGAATGATGGAATATTGGAATGATGTAAAAGAAAAAAAGACCAAAATCCCCTGCCCGCTCGTGCCTCGCAGTGGCAGGCGGGTCTTAAACCCAATATTCCACCATTCCATTATTCCATCATTCCAATTGTGAGCGAAGCGAATTAAGTTCTATCTTGTTTTTCAATGTTGACACTTAAGAGAATATAGGGTCAAATAAAAATACTATTTCTAAAGATTACGCCCACGCGGGCGTCTACAGTAATCACAGCATCTGAGGTCTCAAGACCACTGATAAGAAAGATTTGGCAAGATGATATGCCCAAAGTGCGGATTTAGCCAACCGGATGACATATATTGTGCGCTTTGTGGCGCTAGCATTGAGAGATATCTCCGGCAAAGAAGGAAAAGGCAGTATAAGGTATGGATAGTCACTGCCTTGACAGGCATTGTAGCGCTCTCTGTTGCGAAGTATATCACCTCCTTCCGTCATGTCGAAACTCCTGAGCCGGTCGGTAAATACGGTTACAGGGAGAACAGGGCTCAACTAAAGGACGTCACGCTGCCTGGAAGGAGTCCCTCCCGACTCCTATCCGGAAACAAACTGCACTCCCGAAGAAAAACTGATCACCGCCCTCGAAGTCAGTCACAAGAGGAATTCTTCAAGCCTGACAGACGTGAAGATAAGCGCCTCAGTGGGGATGAAACAAGCGGCAGTACCTCCTCAGATCAGCAAAAGGCCGAGTTCCGTCGTGACCGGCAAGGTGCGACATACACGGCCAGAGAATGGTTTGAAAAAGGCAGAGTGCTGGATGATGAATCTGAGGCTGAAACAGAGTGCTATCACAAGGCCATAGAACTGGACCCTGAATTTGCGCCCGCCTACTACTGTCTTGGTGCGATTTACTGCCGCCAGGCCAATTACGAGTTGGCCTATCAGGAATTCGCCAGGTTCCTCAAATATGCTTCCGAAGCCGACAGGCAAGCTTACAACATCTATGTGTATTGTTCTCCGTCCGACGTAGAAAGGCTGTCTGAGGAAAAAGTAGAGGGGCAAGCTCCTGCCGAAGGGGTGGAAAAGGAAATACCCCCTGAAGATGAAAAGGGAACAGCAGAGCCAGCCGGTGAGGAGACAGGCCGGGAATCAAGCGAGGAGGTGATGACCGTTGTTAGGTTTCTGCCCGTGGACGGGCATATTATGGTGCCTGTCGTGTTGAACGCCTTTCTCGAGGTCAGGATGCTGGTTGATACCGGTGCCGGAATCACCGTTCTTTCAAGAGAACTGGCACGGAGGCTTCAGTTGGAAGGAGAACCGGGTAATTCTATCACACTGAAAACGATGTCCATGGACATCCAGGCGCAATTGGCAACGCTGGATTCTATTCAGGTGGGAAATCTGATCCAAAACAACCTCCGTGCAGCAATAGTAGATCTGCCGCCCGGGGAAGAAAGAAGATTTGATGGCATTCTGGGCATGGATTTCATGAATAAGTACAAGATACAGATTGATAATGAAAATAAGAGAATATTGCTTAGTCCTGTAACTCCTCAGTATCCCTTGACATCGCATCAATAATGCTTTATGAGCTTGATTTAACTGATATTTCAAGGGGGACCATCATGACCAAAACCCAACTCATAGAAATCCTGAAAGCGGAAACCGGCCTCACAAGAGCCCAAGCCAAACAGGTCATTGAGCTGTTCTTTAATGAAATGTCCAACGCCCTTGCAAGTGGCGAGAGGGTCGAAATCAGGGGCCTATGCAGCATCTATGTGAAGGATTACAAAGGAATTCCTATACAATCCAGTTAGGAGGACAAGTGTAGATGAAACAATTGAAAAAGGATCTGCAGGCTGTAACCAAGGAATTCGACGCCCTTACCAAGAAGACCAAGAAACTGATAGGTTCTTTGAATACGTGAAAGAAGGTCACTATGTTTTTGTTGATGTACAGAATTTCAACTATTACAAAGGAGCTTTGATATGACTGTTTCCGAGCAACAATCCAACGAGTCCGGTGTCACTGCTCGGTTGATAGAATTGATCAACAACTTATCTGAAAAGCAGCAGCAAGCACTTTTGACCATGCTTGAGGATTGGCAAGACACAAATCGAAGGGAACATCCCAGGAAACCCTGCTTTATCGCCGTAGATTACGCTGATCGCGAGCGTGCCTTCAAAGATTTCATAAAAAACATAAGTACTGGCGGAGTGTTTATCGAAACTGATACGCCATTCTCCGTTGGACGGGATCTTACACTGACCTTTTCGTCGTCCAACTACGAGAGGCCAATCAAGATCACCGGCGAAATCGTCCGGGCCGGTAGGGTGGGGATTGGCGTAAAATTTAAAACCGAAAACCAAGATTTGGAGGCTATGATAGAATCCCTCTAAAAAGCGATTTTTTCCACTATGTTAAGGACTATAAGGGCTACACCGGGCGGAACCCCAAGACCGGGGAACCCTTTCAGGTGCTACCCAAGAAACTTTCCTTTTTCAAGTGCGGTAAGGAGCTTAAGGAACCTGCACAAAGGCTTGAAGAGATGATTCTTTGAAATGGTAGCAAAATGGTAGCAGGCATATTGGAAGATTCGTGGTGCCGAGACCCAGAATCGAACTGGGGACACGCGGATTTTCAGTCCGCTGCTCTACCGACTGAGCTATCTCGGCGGCCAAAAAAAGCTATTAGAACCCCTGGCTCTTGTCAAGGATTTTTTGGGGGACCTCCTACGTCCCCAAAGGCGTACTGGAGAATGGCACATGCTGCAACAGCCGCAGTGTCCGCCTTCAGGATTCTTGGGCCAAGAGAAACACAGACAAAACCGCCTTCGAGTGCCAGTTTGACCTCCTCGGACGTGAAGCCGCCTTCCGGGCCTATGAGGGCTAACAACTTGCGCACATCTCTTGCATCACTCTGGTAAGGCCGGGATTTGAGCCCAGGGTTACCATGATGGAAGATGACCTTTAGATCGTAGAATTGGGGCGTGCCAACCAACTCTTTAAAAGAGGTTGGAGGCCCAAGACGGGGTATTTGAGATCGGCCGCACTGTTTTAGGGACTCCTGTGCAATAGATTCCCAGCGTTGCTCCTTTTCGGCCCAGCGTTCTGGTTCAGGTCTTGCCACGCTCCGTTCGGCCATAAGAGGGATCAAAGCATATATGCCGAGTTCCGTCGCCTGCCGCACAATACGATCCATTTTTCTGGCCTTGAGCAGGGCTTGTGCGATGGTGATTTCTGCAGGAGATTCTGAGATCGAAGGAAACCGTTCCAGGACAGCGAGGGTTATGGCCCTAGGTGTGCTGGCCGTAATTCGTGCGCGATATTCTGAGCCCTTGCCATCGAATAGAGAAATCTCCTCGCCAGGCTTCAACCGCAGCACCGTTCGAATATGCTTTACATCGGGCCCTGTCAGGGTTGGCCTGTCAGATAGGATCTTTTTCCTGTCAAGGAAAAAACGTCTCATCCTCCCCCCAACCCCCTCCCTCCAGGGGAGGGGGAGTTTCTGGATGGGCACTACTTAAACAAAAGAAATAGTTTTGTAAACACCGTTTTTTTGCTATAGCGTGTGCTCATGACGATCCGGGAGCGCCTTGAACAAGAAGAGAGAAGAACGCTTTCTCCCTTTGCTGCACTTAGTGCCGAGACCAAGGGTCGGCTTATCCCAGAGGAACCGTGCGAGATTAGAACCGATTTCCAACGGGACCGGGATAGGATTATACACTCAAAGTCCTTCCGGCGCCTGAAGCACAAGACACAGGTCTTTCTATCGCCCACCGGTGACCATTACCGAACCCGTCTCACCCATACCCTGGAGGTTGCGCAAATCGCCCGAACCGTAGCCAAGGCCCTTCAACTCAACGAAGTGCTTACTGAGGCCATTGCCTTGGGCCATGATCTTGGTCATACACCCTTTGGCCATGCAGGCGAAGCGGTCTTAAACGAAATTTTCCCCGGCGGCTTTTCTCATCATGAGCAGAGCCTGAGGGTGGTGGATGTCCTTGAGAAAAATGGCCTTGGTCTGAATCTTACTGCCGAGGTGAGAGACGGTATCTTAAAGCATTCCAAAAGGAAGGAGGAAATCCTTCCTGGTGATCCCGCATCATTGCCCGCCACCCTTGAGGCGAGGGTGGTAAGGGTGTGCGACGTCATCGCCTATGTGAATCATGATCTTGACGATGCCATTCGTGGTGGCGTTATAGTTGGCGGGGATATTCCCGTGATTTGTCTTGAGGTCCTGGGGGATTCTCATGCCAGGCGCATTGATACCATGGTAAAAGACCTCATCTTTGCCACGTTGGAGGGATCAGCTCCGGAGCTTCGAATGCATCACAGGACTTATGAGGCCCTGGTAACTCTGCGGGACTTTCTCTATGAACGCGTCTATGAGATTCACGCGGTGCACGAGGATTTTGTGCGGGCCAAAAAGATTATTTGCGAACTCTACTGCCGGCTACTGGAAGACGAAATGGTCTTCCGGCAGCAGATCGGAGAGATCCCACCAGGAACCTCTAAGGAGCAAACAGTGTGCGATTTTATTGCGGGCATGACAGATCGGTATGCCCTTCATTTGCACGAAAAGATATTTATGCCGAAACCATGGATGGTCTACTAGTGCGCAGGAGGCTTTACAAAGATCTTGACATGTTGCAAAAGATCGTGATAATTCTTAATAAAATCACGTAACGATTTTATAAGGAGTCTCGTTATGAATACGGACGAGAATGCCAAGGATGATCGGGCATCTGCCGGGGATGACTCCGGCGGACAAACCCCGGAGATGGAAGAAATCATTGATCTTGTGGACGAGATCCCCCCGGATGATAACACCGGTCAGGTGGAACAGGCCCGAGAGACTGAGTCCAAGACAGAAGAAGACGAGGAAGAGCTGATTGAGTTGACGGACATGGTTGAGGAAAGCTCGTCCGAGGCCCAAATTGGTGACACAACGCTTCAAGGGGGAGCAGAGGAGATCCTCGAACCGGAGGGGGAACAGGGGCCTGAAGAGGAAGAACCTATTGAACTAACAGACGAAGTAGTCCCTGAGGTCGATTCTGCACAAGAACAAGAAGAGGGTGAGGAAGAACTTATTGAACTAACAGACGAAGTGGTTCCTGAGGCTGATTCTGCACAAGAACAAGAAGAGGCTATTGAACTGGGCGATTTGGCTGAGGAGGTGGGTTTTGAGGAGGAGCTGGAAGATGTAGACTTTGCCATACTTGAAGAGGCCGAGCAGCCGCTTGTCGATACAGTCGAGACCGAACTGGAAGCTGAAGATCGGTCTGAATCAGGATTGGAGCAAGGTGTACCAGAACCGGTGGGTGGGGGATTGGAACAGGCGGTACTTGAAAAGCTTTCCGATGAAAAGCTGGAGGAGATCATCACAAGCGTTGTAAAACAAACCATAGAGGGGAAGGTTGAGCGCATACTCCTTGAAGCCGCCGAGGCAGCTATTGCCAAGGAAATAGAGAGACTCAAACAAGCCCTTTGAGAACTGAACAGGGCGAGTCCGAACTTGATAGTATAGGGAATTTCGTTGGGGGTTAAGCGATTAATCCCCTTTTCAATTTTGGGAAGAACTTAGGGGCTTCGCCCGAATTGGAGTGATGGAGTATTGGAGTGATGGAGTACTGGAGTGGGCTATAATTTCAATGGGTTGTACAAAGTCTGAGAGTTGAATCAAATGAGTTCACACTTACTCAAGAAAGGTTATGAACCTAAGGAAGTGGAAAGACGGTGGTACGCGTATTGGGAAAAGGAAGGCCTTTTTGCAGCCGAGGACGTGAGTGACAAAGAACCCTTCTCGATTGTCATCCCTCCACCCAATGTGACTGGTGTGCTTCACATGGGCCACGCCCATAACAACACCTTGCAGGATATCCTCTGTCGTTACCGTCGCATGCAGGGCTATAACGTGCTGTGGATGCCGGGTACTGACCATGCAGGGATTGCTACCCAGAATGTGGTGGAAAAGGGGCTCGTCAGAGAAGGGAAAAACCGCCACAGCCTGGGGCGCGAAGAATTTGTCAAACGGGCCTGGCAGTGGCGGGAGGAATACGGTGGCCTGATCATAGAACAGTTGAAGCGCCTGGGGGCTTCGTGCGATTGGGATCGGGAGCGCTTTACCATGGACGAGGGTCTCTCTAAAGCCGTGAGGACTGTGTTTGTCAAGCTCTATGAACAAGGCTTAATTTATCGGGGAGATTACATTATCAACTGGTGTCCTCGTTGTCGAACCGCTCTGTCAGACTTAGAAGTGGAACATGAGGACCACAACGGACACCTGTATTATATCAGGTATCCGTTTGAAAAAGGAAAAGGCGGGATTGTTGTAGCCACCACACGCCCTGAGACCATGCTCGGAGATGCTGCCGTAGCGGTAAATCCCAACGATAAGCGGTACGGCGGACCGGAATGGAAAACTGTGATACTACCCCTGATGAACCGAAGAATTCCCATCATCTTTGACGAATATGTGGATATGAGATTTGGGACCGGTGCACTGAAGATTACGCCTGCCCACGATCCCCATGACTTTGAAATCGGTCTGCGACATAACCTTGAACCTATCAAGGTGATTGACGAAGACGGCCGTATGAATGAACAAGCAGGTCGTTTCCAGGGAAAAGATCGGTTTGAATGTCGAGAGGAAGTCGTTGAGGCCCTCAGTGAGGAAGGCCTTCTGGAGAAGGTGGAGCCCTACCAGCACAGTGTTGGACACTGCTATCGGTGTAAAACAACTATAGAGCCGTATCTTTCCAGGCAGTGGTTTGTTAAGGTCAAACCCCTGGCAGAAAAGGCGGTTGTTGCAGTCGAGACAGGTGCCACCCGAATCATACCAGATACGTGGACCAAGACGTATTTTGAGTGGATGAACAATATCAAGGACTGGTGCATCTCCCGGCAAATATGGTGGGGGCACCGTATCCCGGCCTGGACGTGTGAGAACTGCGGTGAGCTGATTGTAGCCATGGAGCGCCCCACGGTGTGCCCTGCCTGTGAGGGTAGCGCCCTTGTTCAGGAGACTGACGTCCTGGACACCTGGTTCAGCTCAGCACTCTGGCCCTTTTCCACTATGGGTTGGCCCGATGATCCTCAAACCCTGAAGACCTTTTACCCTACGTCTGTCCTGGTCACCGGCTTTGACATCCTATTTTTCTGGGTCGCCCGAATGATGATGATGGGACTCCACTTCATGAAAGAGGTCCCGTTCAGGGATGTCTATATCCATGCCCTGGTCCGGGATGCTGAGGGCAAGAAAATGAGCAAGTCAACGGGGAATGTGATTGATCCCCTGTATGTGATTGACGAGTTTGGCACAGATGCCTTCAGGTTCACCTTAGCTGCCTTCGCGGCCCAGGGACGGGACATAAAGCTGTCCGAAAAACGCATACAAGGTTACCGTCACTTCATCAACAAACTCTGGAACGCTTCACGTTTTTCCCTCATGCACTTGTCAGATTTTGAGCCTGATGAGTCCGGGCAGGATGCCCAAGACCTTTCACTGGCAGACAGGTGGATTCTAAGCCGGCTTAACGGGGTGGTGGAGACTGTGACAAAGAGCCTTGACGAGTACAGATTTAACGAGGCCGCAAGTGCCCTTTACCAGTTTGTGTGGCATGAGCTCTGTGATTGGTACCTTGAAATAATCAAGCCTCTTCTTTACGGGACTGTTACTTTGTCTGATGGGACAACAAAGACGAGTTCTCCCCGGTACGTGACGACCCGATTTGTCCTTTGGTCGGCCCTAAACGAAACCCTGCGTCTGCTTCACCCCTTTATTCCGTTTGTTACTGAGGAGATCTGGGATAAGCTCCCCGGCACCGAAGGCTCCATCATGAAGGCGGAGTTTCCGACCACCTCCGATGCGCGCGATGACCGTGAGGCTGAAGAGGCCATGGAGGTGCTCACAGGCGTGGTGAGCGGAATACGCAATATCAGGGGCGAGATGAACGTGCTGCCTTCCTTATTTGTGGAGGCCGCGGTTCAGAGCCCGGACAAAGGGGAACGAGAGTTGCTTGAGCGACACAGAGATATGATTGTCAACCTGTGCAGGTTAAAGAGCTTGCAGGTAACGCCACCGGATAAGCGGCCTGCTTCATCTGCAACATCGGTTTTTGGCAATTGCACCATATTTGTCTCCTTGAAGGGCGTCATTGACTTCGAACTCGAGCAGGGGCGTCTGAACAAAGAGATTGCCAAAATTATGAAGGAACTCGATGGGATAGGTAAAAAGCTGAGCAACAAAGATTTCTTGCAGAAGGCTCCGCAAGAGGTGGTTGAAAAGGTGCGTGAAAAGGGGGAAGGACTTGCGGAAAAGAGAAACAGACTCGAGGAAAATTTAGGGAAAGTTAGCCAACTGGCCGGCAATTCGTGAATCGAACAACAAAACCCATGTTCAAGAATGAAAAACTGATTCGTCTGGCCCTTGAAGAAGACATTGGGCCCGGAGATGTCACGACCGAGGCACTGATCGAGCCAGACCGCGTGGCACGGGCAGTGATTGTTGCCAAAGAGTCCCTGGTCCTGGCTGGGTTGCAGGTGGCCCGGGAGGTCTTTGCCACTCTTGACCCTGCCATGAGTTTTGAGACCAGCTTTCAGGATGGTGACCGGGCAGGAAGCGGGGATGAAATCCTGACGGCGTACGGCAAACTTCAGGCCTTGCTGACGGGGGAACGGACAGCCCTTAATTTTGTTCAGCGGCTCTCGGGGATTGCAACCCTTACCCGGCAATACGTGGATCGGGTTGCAGGATCTAACGTGCGGCTGACCGATACCCGTAAGACCATCCCGGGGTGGCGCAGGCTGGAAAAGTATGCGGTAAAGATCGGAGGGGCCTACAACCATCGTTTTGGGCTTTATGACGGCATCTTGATCAAAGACAACCACATTGTGGCGTGCGGCGGTATCAGCGAGGCGGTGGCCGGGGTTCGGAACAACCGACCGCATCTCTTGCGAATAGAGGTGGAAGTATCAGACATAAACCAAGTGAAAGAAGCTCTTGAAAACGGCGTGGATATCATTATGCTTGACAACATGGACCTAAACGATATACACGAAGCTGTCCGACTTTTGGACGGCAGGGCCCTGGTCGAGGTCTCGGGAGGTGTTACTCTGGACACTTTGCCTGAGATCGCCAATACCGGGGTTGACATCATTTCCATAGGCGCACTGACCCACTCGGCAAGGGCCGTGGACATCAGCATGCGCGTGCTTGTTTGACGGTGAACTCTGAACCTGTGAACGCTTACTGATAGAGGACGGTCCGATGAGATTTTGTGCAGTTGAATATGCAGTTCCCACCAAGCTTGTAACCAACACCGAAATTATTCAGGAGATCATTTTTAGGAGTACACGTTATTTGACACAGAAGGCATTGGATTTGCTTGCATTCAGGCTCGACGAACTGTTCAAAAAGGCAGTCACAGAGGTGCGGTATCACCGGGCCAAGAACGAACGGGCGATCCAGTTTGGCATTGAAGCGGGCAAGAAGGCATTGGCGTCAGCCAACATGTCTCCAAAGGACATTGATCTGTTGATCTATGTGGGTGTCGGGAGAGGCTATATTGAGCCGGCAACTGCCAATGTTTTTCAGAAAATACTTAAGCTAAACAAAGCCACGTGCTTTGACATATTGGATGCCTGTGCAAGCTGGCTCAGGGCGATTCATGTAGCCCATTCTTTTATCAAGACCGGGATGTACAAGAACGTAATGATTTTGAACTGTGAGTTTAACTTCCGGGAGTATGCCGATTTTGAGTTCAAGTCGGTCAAGGATATTGAATTCAATTTCCCTACATTTACGATCGGAGAGGCCGCAACCGCCACTATTGTCAGCGATTCAGAGGGAGATGACGAGTACTACGCCTCCTTCAGGACATGGGGAGATCAGCATACGCTGTGCAAGATACCACTGCCGCATTTTAGCGAGTACAGCGACGGCGAGCTAAGGAAGGAAATTAAACCCCTCAGGTTCTTCTCTTACGGGGAAAAGATTTTTAGATTTTGTTTTTCGAAGTTGTGTAAGCATTACCGAGAAGACGCTGTACTGAAAAGTTTTAAGCACGAGATCGTTTTCAGCCATGCCGCAAGTGATGCTATGAGCGAAAGAGTGATCCAATCGTGCAAGCTTGGCGAAGAGAAAGGTTACAATACTCACAAGCGATTCGGAAATACGGTCTCTGCATCAGTGCCACTGGCCATGGCTTGCGCCGTGAAAGAGGGGAAGTTAAAGAATAACACCAATGTCCTCATCGGCTTTGGCTCCGCAGGTGTCTCCACAGCATGGTGTAAGTTCAAGTTTCTAACCTGATCCACTCAACTCCTCAGACCGCTGGGCCGCAGCTCGAACGGCCTCCATGAGATGCTCCTTCACCCGGTGGCTTTCGAGCACCCTGAATGCTGCTTCAGTGGTTCCGCCTCTCGATGTTACCTTCTTTCGAAGCGAGGCTGCAGCCTCGCCGGTCTCTTCTAAGAGTCTTACCGATCCCTTGATGGTCTCAAGAGTTAGCTTGAGGGCGCGGGAGGGTCTGAGTCCAAGCCCGGCCCCGGCTTCCACCAGCGACTCTACAACGTAGAAGATGTAAGCGGGTCCTGAACCGCTCAGGGCAGTCACCGCATCCAGGTCTTCCTCGTCAAATTCAATCACCTTTCCAATGGCTTCCAGGATTGTCCGGGCCTGGCTTAGATCGGTCTCCTTTGCATAGCGGTTGCCGCTCATGCCGGCCATACCGGCCAGGACCAGGGCTGGCGTGTTGGGCATGACACGTACAACGGGAAGAAGTCCCTTTGAATCCTCATCCAGTGGTGTGTATAGGTGCCCTTCGATCCTTTTTATGGGAAAACCGGCGGCAATGGAGATGATAAGCTTTACCCCCTTTATCGTGCCTGGAAAAGTGCTGGCAAGACCCTGCAGGACCTCATCCATATGCTGGGGCTTGACCGCCAGAATGACAATATCGACCTGGTCAAAAAGCTCTATATTGTCTTGAGTGGTATTGATTTTATACGTGTCTTTCAGTTGGCGCAGCCGCGCACTTCGCACATCAGAGGCCCAGATCTGTGCGGATATACACAGCCCCGATTTTATGAGACCATTGATGATGGCCTCTCCCATATTTCCCGCACCTATAAGACCGACCTTTTTGTCGAGCTTTTTCATAACGCCCTCCTAATATGAACGTCTCGGAATTTCTACAACCCGTTGTAATCACTGATCTTTAAGTGGCGCTTTTCTGGGCCATCAGTATGGAATGATGCCTGCCCGCCATTGCCATGCACGCTGGCATTAAAACCGTATGCTGTACCAGGCGATGGCAGGCGGGGAATAGTGGA
>DAOVOU010000192.1 GCA_030629475.1 Desulfobacterales bacterium
AGGGTCACCACATCGGGTTTCAATTTCACAATCTTATCCCTGGCAACATAAGGATCAGGCGCTGTTCCGATAACCTCGATGCCCCGTTCCCTGGAAAGCTCCTCGGTAAAAATCTTTCGCACAATAGCCGAATCATCCACAACCAGAACTTTAATGTCTCTCATGAGCAAACCCTTCCTGCGAATTTCGGAATGCGGAATTGAGCGATTTCCCAACTCGTTCCTACGTGATTTCCCAACTCGTTCCTACGCTCTGCGTGGGAACGTATTCCATCAGACGCTCTGCGTCTTGAAAAAAACAATCGGTATTGGACGCAGAGCGTCCAGCCGTTTGGGTTACAACGCAGAGCATTGTAACCAGATTGCAAAGATTTCTCCCTATGACCACTCAACCACTCAACCAATCGACTACTCAACTATTACGCTTTAACCGGCTCAACCGGCTAAACGGGCCTAACGGGCTCAACGGACTAAACGGGCTTAGAAATCACATCCCTCAAGGTCTTGCTTATCTTCCATTGCCCCTTCGTCCATGCCAAGTACATCCATCAAGGTCTTCTTGATCTCTTCCGGTCTGAAGGGCTTCTTGATACAGGCCCTGGCACCCAGGCCCAAAAGCTCGTCAAGACGCTCTTCTCGACCCTCTGTGGTCACAATCACCACTGGCGTTGTTGACACAATCGCCTGTTTCTGAAGAGCCTTTAAGAGCGCCATGCCATCCATTTCCGGCATGTGAATGTCGGTCAGGATAATGTCCGCCCACTCCTTCTCAAGGATAGATAGGGCCTCCCGACCGTTTCCCGCCTCAAAGAACTGTCCTATATCAAAGCCAGACATCTCAAGGGTCTTCCTGATGACGCTTCGCATGGACGATGAATCATCAACGATCAAAACATTAAACGCCATAAATCACCTTCCGCTTTAGGTTGAGCCGCCTAAACCAATCCCAAAATATTCTGGACCTTGTTGTACTCGTCGTAAAAATCGATCACGATTTCTTGGAGGTCCTTTGCCTTCAGTCCGTAACGTTTCATGATCTCTTCTTTTCCACGATAAGAAAGCCCGTCACGTCCTACCCCAATGCCCATGGAAAGCGTTACGATGTTTGCAAGGTAGATGATCGGAGTTAGCGGGTCATCATCTGAAGCCCCCTCAGGTCTATGATGCAGCCGGATCGCCTGAACAATATCTTCCGGAAAATTCCATGATTCAGCTACCTTTGCCCCCACCTCCGCATGGTCTATACCGAGCAGCTCCCTTTCGGCTTCGAGAAAAGAATGCTTCCCTTCCTTGACCAGGGCAATGATCTGCTCAAAGTATCTATCAACAAAACTGCCGAGCACCACTTTTCCGATGTCGTGCAGAAGGGCTGCCGTAAACAAAGACGGGGGCTCGGACTCAGTTACACGATCGGATATGATCTTCGAGATGATCCCCGTTGCCACCGCATGCCTCCAGAGTTCCCCCCTGGCCAGATCATATCCTTTGTTTTCCTTATGAAAGAATTTTACCACTGTGCTTGCCAGGATGATATTCTTCAACTCGGCATTACCCAGCAGCACCAGCCCCTCCCGCAGCGAGCGGACCTTTCTCCTGAGCCCGTAATAGGCCGAATTGCATAGTTTCAACACATTTGCTGTGATGGCCTGATCATACTGGATAATCGAAATGAGTTGATCCGCAGATGCATCAGGATCATCCAGTATCTTCAGGGCCTTGGTGGCCACATCAGGAAAGGGTGGGAGCTTTTTGATCGATTTTATGATTGCCTCAATATCCATCATAGCACCTTATACCCCTGACCGGAAACCTTCAGAGACAATTCCCCTGTGGCAATGCTGAGCCACATTGTTCTGTTCGACGTGCCTCCGATATCTTCAGCATCAATAATGACCTTGTTGCGCCAAAAGATCTTTCTCAAAGCTGCATAATTGCGCTTTCCGATATTAAAGACCCCGGATGCGTCCATGACCTGAGACCCACCGGCAACTTTGACAATCATCCGCCCCTTCACGGCCCCAAGCTTGTAACAGGACTTGAACAAGATCGGTATGCCCGTGTCAGCAAACATCAAAGGTCTGTTTTTCGCCTTCTTCGGGTCCAGATCTGATTCGGGAAGCATATAATGGAGCAAACCTCCCACCTTTGCCACAGGGTCATACACAGCCAGGCCAATACATGAGCCCAATGAGTGGGTAACCAGGGTCACACCGGGGTCATCACTCACCTTCACGTCCGCTATACCAATATTTATTTTCAACGCTGTTATTCCTCTATCCTCTTGGCAGATTTGTAGGCGTTCACAGGTTCAGAGTTCACCGTTCAGGGTTGCCTTCCCTTTGTTCGGTCAACCCTGAACCATTGAACCATTGAACCGTTGAACCCGTGAACCCCTGAACCGTTGAACCCGTGAACCCCTGAACCATTGAACCCGTGAACGGTTACGCAGATTTCGTGTAGGGGCGAGTTTACCTCGCCCGAATTCTCCCGCACATATAGTTCGGTGTCCCAAAAGTTCTGTATTCGATTTTGGCAATTCAACATGTTGCCGGAACGTTACAACGGCTGTCAAAATCCGAATATCGAAATCCGAAATCCCTGGCCCAGACCTGGACTACATGGGCACCAAAGTCATCTGGGCATGTCGCGCCAGGGCAGCCGAAACAATATCAAAATTCAAATGTTCAAAATTCAAAACGAACAAAAGCAGTTTAGCCCTGTGTCTTTATGTTTTGGTCATTGATATTTTTGTCATTCGAATTTGTTTCGAATTTCGACCTGCCCGCCATTGCCAGAGATGCCGGCACATAAGCTGAATGCTGTCTCAGGCGTTGGCAGGCGGGTATTCGGATTTGCGGCTTACGCCTTGAGAACAGTACGGATTTCCCCGTCTCTGACAGATGGATGAAATGTATGTACTTCTGCGATATTTCATTTTGCCATTTCAAGATGCAGAATTTATGAGACGGGGCACTAGGAGCTACCTGCGAGGGGAAACCCACCTGTAATTTCCATCTCCCGTGTCAGAAAAACCCATACGTTCCCAGAAGCCTCTTGCTGTATCTCTCACCCTGTCTGCGATGATTTCTCTGGCTGTATCTTTAAATAGATCTATGATTTTTCTTGCCAAACCGCGCCTTTGAAATTCGGGGAAGATGGTGATGGTCTTGATTATGACCCTGCTATAGATTCTCTTTATCCTGGCCTTGCCGACCCGAGTGCCTCCAAGCTCGATGTTGACCCAGCAGTAGCTTGAATCTCCTTCCTTTATGCTTTCGGTCTCTATGGTCAGGTTTTCAGCCACCTCTTACTCCCCTCGAGTCAGTCAAACCCCTGGCAAAAGGCAAGCACATTTTTACCCAGGTCCTGTAGATAGTAGCCTCCTTCAAGGAGCGCAAATCTTCGACCATTGCACAACCTTTTGGAAAACTGTTTGAGCAGCCGGCCTATAAGATAGAAATCAAACCTCTTGAGTTTTTTTCCAAAATCCTTTTCATAGGAATCAAAACCCGCCGACACAGCGATGATGTCAATCCCGTCGATCCCGGTCAAGTGCTCTTCAATCTCTGCAAGATAGGCTCCTCTATCGGCCGATACTGGATTCAAAATCTTGATTTCCGGATATTCAGATAGCACGTCAATATTCCCATCTCCGGTGTGTGCATCAAAATCCAGAACAAATGCGCCTTTTATCTTGCCTTCTGACCTGAGTTTTAGCAGAGCGATCCCCATATTGTTGAAATAGCAGAATCCCCAGCATGAGGCACGGGAGGCGTGATGCCCCGGTGGACGTATGCATGCGAATGAGGGTTCTCCATCAAAAGCAATTTCTGCGGCACATACGGCACCGCCTGCCGACAAGAGGGCCATGCGAAAGAGTTTCTCATCCTGTCTGATGCGGTTGAAATGCCCCTCGGTGTGAGCCCGCAGGACATCCTCAACCTTGGGTGCTGTGGGTTTGAGCACGGAATACTCTCTTTGCTTGAACAGAACATCCGTGATGCTCTCCATTCGACCTTTTGCTGCCGCAGTATCTGAGGCATAGCTCGAATCCTTGTAGGCGTCATGAAAAACAATTTTCATTATAGGAATTTGCTTTTTTCCTTTTTTCAAGCGGCGTAGCCGCGTCGCATAAAATCGCGAAGCGATTTTATAACTAAAAAACCTTGCTCTTTCTCACGTTATCAAGCGACATATAGATCAAGTGTTTAGCTCGATCGGTTATGGGGTTGCCGTGGCCGGGATAGATCGCCTTGATGTTCCTTCGCGCAATCTTTTCCAGGGCGACAACAAAATCCTCCTGGTAAGAACCATCCATAGCTGTAATGATAAGGGATGTGTCGCCCGAGAATAGAACACCATCTTGTGCACAATAGAGACAGATCGAGTCACTGGTATGGCCTGGAGTGTGTATGACCTCGAACCACCTGTCTGCCAACCTCAGAGCCTGTCCGTCCCTTAAGGTATGGCTCGTCCCATTATTTGAATGAAAGGCGTAAGCCTCCGGGGCGAATTCAGCCTTGATGGCAGGTAGAAGACTCGCGTGATCAAAATGCCCGTGGGTCAGAATAACCTTGTCTACCTTCTTCTTGCCCACGCCGGTGTCAAGCCCCTTTATCTTCTCGATGATCGAAGGGTCTCTGCCCACGTCTATCAGCGTATTGACATCATCGACTCCCTTCCAGTCGCCCAGAAGGAAATAGACGTTGGATGTGTAGATCTTGCTGTCGCTTGTAAGATTTATGATCTTCATATGATTTTGTCATATACTTTGAACGGTCATAATTAGAGCTTTTTTGATCCACTGCATGACCGTGGACAATGTGTTGGTAAATCCGAAATCCGAATATCGAAATCCGAAACAAATCCGAATTTTCAAATTTCATAATGTTTCAAACTACGGAGCGGAGGAGTGTGTTTATTTTGAATTTCGGATTTTGGTAATTTGATATTGTTTCGTATTTCGTGCTTCGTGCTTCGGATTTTTCTTTCACTTTGTTTTCCTCAGAATTGATCCAAAAATATTTGTGAGTTCTAAAGCTTCTTGTATTAAATTTTTTCTTTCTTTTTCATACTCAACAT
>DAOVOU010000299.1 GCA_030629475.1 Desulfobacterales bacterium
CAAAATTTTTCTAAGCTTTCCGGCAAATGTTCCGATTAATAGTACAAAGGTAAACCCCTATGCAATTAAAGTAGTACAAAAGGATCTTTCCTTGATCAAAAGCTTAAGAAGAAATAGTTGTGTTGGCATAGTATTCGCATGTTTACGATTCAAAGGGTCTTTTTGCGGGACAAAAATCTTGACAGCCTAATGCGGCTATGATAACTACGCATAAATTTTCCTATTATTACCCATTTGTCCCATTATTTCAAGTTAGTTCGCTTCGCTCACAATTGGAATATTGGAATGGTGGAATATTGGGTTTAAAGGGGGAGGGCTTGGGAAGGGATGAAAAGAGGTGAATGATTTGGCGAGCAGGCAGACAACTCTTGTCATAATCCCTGAAAACACCTCCCGGGTAAGGCAGTTTAAGTTTTCAAGGGCCTTCATCGTATTTGCAACTTGCTTTGCTGTCCTGAGCGTCACCGCAATCTCTGTCATAGTCTATGATTATTGCAAATTAAAGAAGGCTCTACCCTCCAAGCATGCACTTGAGCGCGAGGTCGCAGACCAGCGCGCCCAGATTCAAGCCTTTGCCAAAAAGATTGGCGCCCTCAAATCAGATATCATTGCCCTGCACGAGTTTGAGAAAAAGATACGGGTCATTGCCAACGTTGAGCGGCCTGCCAACCAGAACGCCGTCTTTGGCATCGGCGGATCCATGCCCGAGAATTTGGACACCAGCCTCCCGCTGACTGAGAAGCATAACAGTCTGCTTCGGCAAATGCATGCCCAGGTGGAACATCTCCATGAGGCATCAGCAGTCCAGAAGGATGCCTTTGAGGAACTTCATAAGTATCTGGAAAGCCAGAAATCTTTGCTTGCGTCTACCCCAGCTATCCGGCCGACCACAGGATGGCTTTCCTCGGGGTTTGGCTATCGCATATCACCTTTCACCGGCCTGAAAGAGTTTCACCAGGGCATTGATATTGCCACACGGATGGGCACCCCGATTATTGCACCTGCCGACGGTACTGTTACGTTTACAGGCACTAAAGGGGGCCTCGGCAAATGCATGGTGATCAAGCACGGATACGGTATGGTGACAAGGTACGGTCATCTGAAAAAATATCTGGTAAAACGGGGCACGCGTGTCAAGCGTGGAGATAAAATCGCCCTGGTAGGAAATACCGGACGAAGCACAGCACCACACCTGCACTACGAAGTACACCTGAACGGCATCCCTGTGAACCCCGTAAAGTATATCCTCAACTAATTTACACCTCGAAATTTCTGCAACTTATTGATATCATAAGCGTTTCGGTTGTAGTTCAAAATTCCTTTGTTAGCGTCTGGATTCTTTGGTATACTATAAAGTGTAAGCTATCCGCACCAGTCGCGGTCTTGAAGTGCTGGAGTTTTGTATTGCGGATTGCGGAATTGAAATCGAAAATCCGGGATTCGAAATCCCCAAAAGGAAAATTTTCGTGTCATGATCGGAAATCTATTGAAAAAGGTATTTGGGAGCAAAAACGAGAGAGAGCTTAACAAGCTTAAACCGGTTGTTGGACAAATCAATGCTCTGGAGCCGGAAATGCAGGCCCTCAGTGATGATGAGTTAAGAGCTAAGACCCAAGCCTTCAGGGAGCGGATTGACCAGGGCGCTACCCTGGATGAACTCCTTCCGGAGGCCTTTGCAGTGGTCCGGGAAGCCTCCGTGCGTACATTAAAGATGCGCCCTTTTGACGTTCAACTGATTGGGGGCATTGTGCTCCACCAGGGAAAAATTGCCGAAATGAAAACCGGTGAAGGAAAGACCTTAGCTGCCACGCTCCCAGTCTATCTGAATGCCCTGACCGGCAGAGGTGTGCACGTGGTGACCGTAAATGATTACCTGGCCCGGCGTGACACTAAGTGGATGGGGAGCATCTACCATTTTCTGGGCCTGTCGGTCGGGACCGTTGTCCACGGATTAGACGACTCCCAACGCCAGGAAGCGTACAACGCTGACATTACATACGGAACCAACAACGAGTTCGGGTTTGACTATTTGCGCGATAACATGAAGTTCTCCTTAGAATCAATGGCGCAAAGGGAACCCCATTATGCCATTGTGGATGAGGTGGACAGTATCCTTGTCGACGAGGCCCGGACCCCGCTGATTATTTCGGGCCCGGTTGAACAAGCCGGTGACAGACTGTACGAGGAAGTAAAGCCGCAGGTCATCAAGCTAAAACAACACCAGGACCGCATCGTACACACCATGCTGGATGACGCATTGAAAGGGCTTGAAGAAGAAGGCGAGGCAGATAGCACCCTTGAACTTTTGCTAAAGGTGAAACGGGGAGATCCCAAGAATCCGCAATTTCTGGATTTGATTGCCAAACAGCCCGGCTTGAAAAAAAAGCTGGAGAAACTCGAGGGTCAGCTCTCCACCGAGAAATTGCTCCCCCAGATTGATCAGGACCTTCTATGCACCATCGATGAGAATCAAAACCTCGTAGAACTCACAGACAAAGGGCTCAAACTCATCTATGGGGGTCACGCTGATGATTATATCGTACCCGACCTCGACGAAGAGTTGCGAAAGGTCGATGAAAACGACCAGTTGACCAGCATGGAAAAGAGGATACAGCGCCGTAAGGCCGAGGCTTTCTATCTAGAAGCTTCTGAGCGGTTTCATGTCACCCGGCAGTTGATCAAGGCCTACTGGTTATTTAATAAGGACGTGCAGTACGTGGTTAAGGACGGGCAGGTGGTCATCGTGGATGAGTTCACAGGCAGAATGATGCCCGGCAGACGCTGGAGTGACGGATTGCATCAGGCCGTTGAGGCCAAAGAGGGGGTGACTGTGGCCGAAGAGAACCAGACCCTGGCTACCATCACCTTCCAGAATTACTTCAGGATGTACGACAAATTAGCCGGCATGACCGGTACTGCTGACACCGAGGCCGCGGAATTCAAAAAAATCTATGACCTGGATGTCATCGTAATCCCAACCAATGAACCGATGATTCGGGTGAACTATCCGGATGCTATTTACAAGACTGAAGCTGAAAAATTCAAGGCCGCAGTCGAGGAAATCAAGCAACTTCATAAGAAGGGACAGCCCGTGCTTGTGGGGACCATCTCCATAGATAAGTCGGAAAAACTGAGTAAAATGCTGACCAAAGTTAGGATCAAGCACGAGGTCTTGAACGCCAAGAATCACGAACGGGAGGCCGAAATTGTGGCCATGGCAGGCCAAAAAGAACATGTGACCATATCTACCAACATGGCTGGCCGCGGTACTGACATTGTCCTCGGAGAAGGGGTCAAGGAACTCGGAGGTCTTCACATCATCGGGACCGAACGGCATGAAAGCCGGCGTGTTGACAACCAACTTCGGGGCCGATCCGGCCGCCAGGGAGACCAGGGCTCCTCACGGTTTTATCTCGCCATGGAGGATGATCTTCTACGAATATTCGGGGGCGAGCGTATGTCCTCGATCATGGAACGGCTCGGTATGGAAGAGGGTGAGCCGATTGAACATAGCATGATCAGCAAAGCCATAGAAAATGCCCAGCGCAAGGTAGAAGGCCACAACTTTGAAATACGCAAACAGCTTCTGAAGTACGATGATGTTATGAACCAGCAGCGTGAGGTGATCTACAAACAACGCCGTGAGGCATTGACCGGCAAAAGTCTCAAGCCCGCTATTGAGGAGATGATAAGGGGGTTGTCGGAAAAGATCACTGACGGATTTGCAGATGAAAAAGTGCTCCCTGAAGAATGGGACTGGAAAGGCTTAAGGGAAGCCGCCTACCACCAGTTTGGTTTCCG
>DAOVOU010000346.1 GCA_030629475.1 Desulfobacterales bacterium
CGAATACCCGCCTGCCAACGCCTGAGACAGCATTCAGCTTATGTGCCGGCATCTCTGGCAATGGCGGGCAGGTCGAAATTCGAAACAATGACCGAATCTCTAAAGCTCAAATGACCGAAACATAAGAAATCGTATTCCACGAAAAACCGCGCTGTTTTGAACATTTGGAAATTCGAGTTTTGAATTTGTTTGCGGCTTACGCCTTGAAAACACTACGGATTTGCGGCTGACGCCTTGAGAACAGTACGACATTCGATATTCGGATTTATTTTCTGCCGGAAAAAACACGAATTATAGAACTAAGGAACTAAAAACTCGGCCCAAGGGCCTCAAGCTGCATCATCTTTAGGTGTTGTGGTGCACTTGCCATCAAAAGTCACTCCTACGTCAATAATTACCACAGGGGACCTCAGGTCACCAAACACCCGGGCCGGGGGATGTAACTCAATGCGGTCTGTGGCTCGGATATTGCCTCTTACCTCCCCGCTCACGGTGGCTGTGTGGACCAAAATATCAGCATGAATGACCGCTTTTTCCCCTACGATCACCATTCCCTCCTTGCTTTCTATGGTCCCCGTAAGATGCCCATCCAGTCGCACAGTTCCCTCAAATACGAGCTTCCCTTCCAGGGTGGTTTGCGGCCCCAGAAACGTCTGTATCCCCTTTTCTGACTTTCTCACTTCAGGCCCCCCTTCTTCGCTCTCAGCTTACCGATTCCCTACCACAAAACTCCACCTTTTTCTTGAAAAACAGGGTATTAGAACTCACTTTATGACATCTGTCAAATTCTGTGCCCCACCCTATTTTTTCAGATTTTCTAAAAGCGCGAGCAAGAAACAGTCGCCTTTGCGATCTGCGTCTCGGTATCAGGTCGAGTAACTAACAAAATGTACCGTCTCTTCTCGATAGCCAATAGCAGGAATCGTGCCGCAATACTGCAGACAAGTAATTATCCATAATCCCAACTGATTAGAGCTTCTTTGTTCAAAATATCTGAGTATGGAAATGCGCGCAAATTTGATTCGCGGTATGGCAATGTGTCAAAGTGTTGACCCCTGGCAGTCCTGCTCTGAGCACTCAGACTTGCAATCATACCGAAAAGCTGTTAAGAAACTTTCGACTCAAGCCGCTCTGGGTGGCTTTTATTATCCGGCTTGTCCGCAGACGGGCCAAGCTAAAAGATCCATAATTTCAACGGATTATAAACTTCGAGTTTGAAACCTGTTTGATTCCGGCTTGTCCGGGTTAGGAAACGGTTGATGAGAATTCTTATTACAGGTGGTGCAGGTTTTATTGGGTCGCATCTGGCCGAGGCCCATCTTCAAAAAGGAGATGAGGTCTATGTTATCGATGACCTTTCAACAGGCTCCTTGGAAAACATCAAGGATTTCCAAGAAAACAAGGATTACAGGTCTCGTCTCTTTTTCAGCCATGATTCAATCCTGAATCACGAAAAAATGGTGGAGCTGGTGGGTATCTGTGACCGGGTCTATCATCTGGCAGCCGCAGTGGGTGTCCTTTATGTCCTCCAACATCCGTTTGAGTCGATCCGGACCAATATACAAGGGACGGAAAAGGTGCTGGAACTTTGCAGCAAATTCAAGAAAAGGGTCTTGATCACCTCCTCATCAGAGGTTTACGGAAAACACCTCCACGCCCCGCTGGTGGAAACCGATAATATCATCTATGGACCTTCCAGCAAATTTCGCTGGAGCTACGCAGCCTCCAAGCTCATGGACGAGTTCATGGCACTTGCCTACCATCGCACCAACGGCCTGGAGGTGATCATAGCACGCCTTTTCAACACGGTGGGGCCAAGGCAAACGGGTGCCTACGGTATGGTGATTCCCAGGTTGGTTGGCCAAGCCCTGAAAGGCGAACCCCTTACGGTTTACGGGGACGGGAAGCAGACTCGTACGTTCACCTACGTCAAGGATGTGGTAGATGCCCTAATGGGTCTCATGGCCAGCCCCAAAGCGACCGCAGAGGTATTCAACGTGGGCGGAACAGAAGAGATCAGCATCGAGGCCCTGGCAAAAAAGATCATTGCCATGACCGGTAGCGACTCCAATATTGTTTACATACCCTACGAGGTCGCTTTTGAAAAGGATTTTGAGGATATGCAAAGAAGGGTACCAGACATCCAAAAAATTAAGGACCATATAGGGTTCGAACCAAAGACCGATCTGGATGGAATTCTGAAAAGCGTAATATAAGGTCTCGGGACTTCTACAACTTATTGAACTTAGTTCGCTTCGCTCACAATTGGAATACTGGAATACTGGAATGTTGGAATACTGGACACGTAGTGTAATGTTTTCAAGCCGTCAGGCGCAACCTGGCGCTCATATTGGGTTAAGAGGAATGAAAACAATTAGAAAATGATTTTTTTCTGCTTCTCATCCCCAATATTC
>DAOVOU010000187.1 GCA_030629475.1 Desulfobacterales bacterium
ATCCTTTTAGAGCCGGTTCATGATGGCAAGAAAGTCGAAGATAGAGCAATTGCGCGTTGTAGCGGACCCATGGGACGAGAATGGGGACGTCTACGAGAATGGGGACGTCTATGATTTAATGCCTTAGATAGTGTGTAACCGTTCACGGTTCAGAGGTTCAGGGTTCACCGAAAATCGGAACCGTTGATTCGTGAGTTCTGACTGGAGAAGGCATGAGAATGGACCGATTTGAGGATATTGAGGCATGGCAGTTGGCCCGGGAGCTAACTCGCAAGGTCTAATGTCAACGAAAGAAAGGTAACCCTGAACGGTGAACTCTGAACCTGTGAACGCCTACAAATACAAACTAGATTCATACATCCAGTATCAAGTATCAAGCATCAAGTATCAAGCATCCAGTATCCAGTATCCAGTATCAAGCATCCAGCATCAAGCATCCAGCATCTGTCCGCCTAAGGACGCTAAGTTCAGAAACCCAAACAGAAAGCACCAGGAACTAATCATCTTTTTATTCGTATATATAAATATGCTCGATCCCGGGCTTGAGAAAAAAGGTGCTCAACTCTACCTTCTTCTTGTTCGGGGAAAAGCTGATCAGAAACTTCTTTTCACAGGCCACCCGTTCCAGGCTCTTTATGTCCTTTAATTCAATCGTGGGGTTGCTGCAAAAAGCCACCTCTACGGCGTGGTCCTCTTTGACACCCACCATATCGACCGGGCCCTCAGGAAATCGCGGGTTACGAAAAACAGGCACTGGCTGAAGCCCTTTTTCCTTCAACAATCCGTATAGTACACAGCGGATGGTCTCTTTGACAACAGCATCTCTCAGGTATCCCCTTGGAATCGACCTGATTGCCGCCAATATTTTCTTTTTGATCTCCTGTTTCATGGCCCTCCCCAATAAAAGATCCTCCTTGACGATTACTTGAAGATTAGCTACTCAGCTGTATATACAGACCTCGTTCCACTCAACTACTCAACCATTACAAAATCGTGCAGCGATTTTATAACCTGAGACATTATGGATGGTCAACCTGTAATTGGGTCTAAGAATTGAGTAATCATCTTTATCAAATCTTGGAATTCGACAAGATCCTTGAGGACCTGGCCCGCAGAACCCATTCTCCGCTCTCTGCTGAGCGCCTCCAGGGTCTAACACCACTTCCGAGCCTCGAGATAGTTCGAAAGAGCCTGGGGAAGATTTCCGAACTCCGAACATTTATGGACTCGGGCGGGTCTTTTCCTATCAGCAATTTTCAGGACATAAGTGGATACCTCCAGTTGGCAGCCGTGGAGGGGGGCTGTCTTGAGCCCGATGCCTTTTGCCATATTCATGAGGTGCTCGATTTGGCAGCAAAGATACACCGTTTTTTCTCAAAGAACCTGTCAGATTTCCCTCTCCTTCAAGAAGTGGGTGCACCTCTGGCCCCCAACCCTCCTCTTGTGCAAGAGATCAATAAGAGCGTTGATTTGAAAACCCTGGAGATTCGTGACCAGGCAAGCCCGAATCTGGCCACCATTCGCCGCAAGATGGCCCGGGCACGTGAACGACTACGAAGAGAACTGGAGACCCTGCTTGACAGACTGTGGCGCAGAGGTGTCTTGCAGGAACGCCTGATCACCATGAGACATGGACGGTGGGTCCTTCCGGTAAAAGAGACCCACCGGCACCGGATCAAGGGGGTCCTTCACGACCAGTCGGCAAGTGGGGCTACCGTTTTTGTGGAGCCACTCGAAACTCTTGAGATGAATAACCAGGTTCGTCGCCTTGAAGCAGATGAGCGCCACGAAATAGAAAGGGTCCTCCGCCGGCTTACTGACCTTGTTCGCGCAAACAGCACCGACCTTGAACAGAACCTTGAAGTACTGGTCTGTCTGGATTGCATTCATGCCATGGCCCTGACCTCCAGAGAGCTGAATCAACACGAACCAGCCCTCAACACCCATGGTTTACTCAAAATCAAGGAGGGACGACATCCATTGCTCACATTGAGGAAGGATACGGTATCTCCCGTGGTCCCTCTGGATCTTTCAATAGGTGAAGGTTTCAACACACTCGTGATCACCGGGCCCAATGCCGGCGGAAAGACCGTGGCACTCAAAACCGTGGGGCTTCTTGCCCTGATGGTCTCCTGCGGACTTCATATCCCGGCAGATCCGGACTCACAAATGCCTGTCTTCAACCGGATCTTTGCCCATGTGGGAGACGCCCAGTCGATTGAGATGGATCTTTCAACTTTTTCTGCCCATCTTAAAGGGCTCAGGGCGATCGTGGATGAAGCGGCCTCTGGAGACCTGGTGCTCATTGATGAGATTGGAACCGGCACGGACCCGCAGGAGGGGTCAGCCCTTGCCATGGCAGTGATAGAGGTCGTTACCAGCAAAGGTGCTTTGACAGTCGTTACAACCCATCAAGGTGTTTTGAAGGCATTTGCCCATCAGACGCCCGGTATTGCAAATGGATCAATGGCCTTTGACAGCAAAACCCTCACCCCGACCTACAGGTTCCATCCCCATATCCCCGGTTCCAGCTATGCGTTTGACATCGCAAGGCGTATGGGACTCACGGACACCATCATCACACGCTCCAGATCTCTGATGGGTCGTCAGGCCCATCGACTGGAGGACCTGATTTTACAACTCCAGGATCAGATCGAACAGAATGAGAAATTGAAGAGGGGCCTGGAGGCCCAAGAGCTCGTTCTTGAGGGATTGACCAGACGGTACCAAGAAAAAAACGATCTTCTTGCCCGGCAAGCGAGGCAATTACGGCGCAAGGCGGCCGAGGAGGCGAGCGCCATCATAAAGCAGGCTAATGCCGCTCTGGAAAAGGCGATACGAACCGTGCGGGAAAAGAGCGCCTCTCGCCAGGCCATCCGGGAAGCCAGGGCCCTTATTCATGAGGAAAAAGAGACCCTGAGAAAGGAGCTTGAGGCCACCTCATTTGATGAAGAATCTCAGCAGGAAGATCAGATCACGGGCGAGGTCCGAGCCGGAAACCGTGTCTCCTGGACACGGGGTGGCGTGGTGGGAACTGTGCTGTCTGCTGAAGACACGACTGGTCACGTCCTGATCGCCAGCGGTAATCTCAAGGTGTGTGTACCCAAAGCGGAATTGACTCGGGCAAAAGGCCTGGAGAAAGCCACCCCCGGTCTCCATTCACATGTCGCTGTCCCTTTCCCGGACGAGGTACGCACCGAAATCGATATCCGGGGAATACAAGTGGATGAGGCATTGGGGGCTGTAGACAAATTCGTGAACGATGCCCTGCTGGCAGGCTTAAGGGAGGTTCGGATCATCCATGGTGTGGGGACGGGCGCGCTGCGTAACAGCGTCATACCATTCTTGAAGGAGCACCCTCTGGTCCAGGCAACCCTCCCCGGGGGTCTCCATCAGGAAAACCTCGGTGTTACCATAGCAAAAATCGCCCAGAAATAGATTTTCACATAAATAGTCTCAAATTCTTAGGATGAATCCGCCGTAAGCGGAGAACCAATCTGATTTACAGGAATTGAGCGATTAGGAAATTGAGGAATTGATCGTTTTGAAATCCGCATTCCGAAATCCGAAATCCCAAATCGTATGGGATCATTCCTGTGCAAAAAGGCTCTGATTGCCTCCCTGCCTTTTTGCCTGATACATGGTCTGATCGGCCTTTTTTACAAACCCCGATAAATCCTCACCCGGCTGGTATTCAACAACCCCGACACTCAATGTGACATCAACATTGCCATCCGATATACGATATGGGTTAACAGAGGCAAAACTCGCCCTGATCCTTTCAGCTACGTTCCTGGCTTCGCCCCCCCTGGTCTCGGGCAGGATAACCATGAACTCATCACCGCCATACCGGTAAGCCGTATCACTTTTTCGCAGACACTCCCGAATCACATCACCCAGCCTGATCAAGATCTGGTCTCCCTCCGGATGGCCGTAAGTATCATTGTACTGTTTGAATCCATCCAGATCGAGTAGCAAGAGCGACAGGGAGCCCTTATAGCGCAATGCCCGATCCATCTCCAATTGCAACTGAGAGTAAAAGTGCCTCATATTATATAGCTTGGTCAGATCATCCGTTATAGTCATCTCTCTGAGCTGCTCTTCCATCTGCCGCCGCTGGGCGATAAGGGCACGCTCCCTCAGGACCCGCTTTAGTCTAACAACCAACTCTTGCAGTCTTATAGGCTTGAGTATGAACTCGCTTGCCCCTTTCTCAATGGCTTCTTCATACTGGAAGTCTTTTCCATAACCCGTGATGATGATCACGTCCGTGTCATACTTTTTCTTCACAATCTCTGTTAATTCAAACCCGGTGAGGCCCGGCAGTCTGATATCGGATATAACGAGATCCACGTGCTTTTTCTCTAAGAATTTTAAGGCTTCGTCGCCGCTTGCCGCGGCCCAGCAAGCATATCCGGCATGCTGGATCGCTTCTCGGATGCCCTCCCTGATAACCTCCTCGTCGTCCACAACCAGGATGTGGACGCGATTCCGGCCGTTTTTGCCCTTTGCATCAATGTCGGTATTTACATCCATTGGAACCAAAGTTCTAAAACGTTCCAAAATATAGTACCTCGGGATGTCTACAACCCATTGAAATCATAGGGTTTCTGATGCACCCGGTTTATGCATGCAGGTTTAACAGCTACAAGCTAATGGCTACCGGCCAATGGTGAAATTTAACAACGTTGAATTTCCTGGCGGAGAGAGAGGGATTCGAACCCTCGGTAGAAGTTTCCTCCTACACTCGCTTAGCAGGCGAGCGCCTTCAGCCAACTCGGCCATCTCTCCGGAATTCCGCTGAAGCGGAATACGATTTGCTATTAGCTTTTGGCAAATAGCATTAAGTTTTCAGGCTATTGCGAAATGAACGAATTTATTTCAATACACTCTAACAGTGCCAAAGCCTTCCAGCTACAAGCTAATGGCTACCGGTCAATGGTGAAATTTAACAACGTTAAATTTCCTGGCGGAGGGAGTAGGATTCGAACCCACGTCCCGTTTCCGGAAAACGGTTTTCAAGACCGCCGCCTTCAACCACTCGGCCATCCCTCCGGGACCCCGCTTGCGGGGGCTACGATTTGCTATTTTTTGGTTCCGATGCTCTGCGTCGGAACCCATTCTAATAGACAATCTGCGTCCGATCTCAAAGGCGCA